>SCTD01000096.1 GCA_004299215.1 Frankiales bacterium
CGTGTGCTCTTCCGATCTTCACGAGCGCTCCGCTGCGGTTGCCGGCGCCGTCGACCAGCCCACCCGCAGGAACCGCCGCGGACGAGCCGGCCCGCAAGGCCCCCGCCGGAGCGACCCAGCCGCCCAGGGAGGGGGAGTACGACGCCGTCAGCGTCCGCCCGCCGGTCACGAACCGCAGCGTCCCGCCGGACGGCGCCACGGGTCGCCAGGTCACGGAGCGGGAGGCGTCCGGCGGCGGGTTCTGCGCCCGGAAGACGACGTTGCGCCCCACCACCTCGGCGCCGAGCACCCGCAGCCCCGAGGACGGCGTGATCGAGAAGACCGACGTCGTGAGCGCGTAGCTCCCCGACAGCACCCGCACCCGGTGCGTGCCCAGGGGAGCGTCGGCCGGCACGTCGTAGCGGGCCGAGTAGGTGCCGTCGGCCTCCTCCCAGACCCAGCGCACGCCGAGGTCCGAGGCGACCGGCTGCCAGGACGACCCCACCTGCCGCTCGAGCACCAGGAACGGCGTGTCCACCGGCCGGTCGACCCCGCCGGCGGCGCCGGTCCAGGACAGCTCCACCAGCCCGTGCCGCGGCACGACCGCGGCCGGTGAGGTGACCAGCGCGCCCTCGACCCCGCCGTCGCCGACATCGGGTGACCCCGGCGAGGTCCCGCCGAGCTCTGCCGGCGAGTACGGCGCCGGCGCTGGCGTGCCGGCCCTCATCGACGACGACAGCTCGACGAAGCCGTTGCGGGCGAGCAGCGAGGTCCAGATGCCGTAGACGGTGTGCCCGCCCTCGTAGTGCTGCTGCTCGTACTCCTCGGGGGTCACCAGGTAGGCCATGTAGCCGTTCGCGAGGCCCACCACGAAGGCCTCCGTGACACCGACCGGCAGCACCGGCTGCACCGCCTCGACGAACCGGCGGGCCATCTCGACGCTCGGCTCGCCGGGGGCGTTGAGCATCAGCCGGTCGCCGAGTCGCAGCACCTGCAGCTCGGGGACCACGTCGTGCACCCCGAGCGGCCGGCTCCAGGCGGCCCGGATCTTGCGGCCGTGGACCGGATCGGCCAGCTCGGCCGGCAGCCGCCGCCCCTCCGTCGCGAGCGGCTCGTGGAAGATCGACGCGCCGTCCTCCGAGCCGCCCACGAACGGCAGGCCCCACACCGGCTCGGCGGCGACGGACCTGCCCTCCTCGACCTCCTGCCCGCAGTAGCAGGCCTTCGTCCAGCGGACGTCGACGGCGAGGTCCTCGTCGAGGGACCGGCCCGCGGCGCGCCAGGCGTCGTACGCCCCCGCCGACAGGCGACGGCCGTGCAGGTCCATCAGCGCCTGCGGGTTCCAGGCGTCGAAGGTCGGCTGCAGGTCGCCGGAGGCGCCGTTGCTGTAGAGCCCGACGAAGCCGGGAGCCGCGATCCGCGAGGCGAGGTGCTCGAGCGTCGGGCCGGCGATCTCGCTGTCCCACAGGGTGTTGTAGGGCGTCGAGGCCGTCAGGTGCACGGGGAACTCCACCCACGCCGACAGCGGGGTGCCGTTGAGCGTGTCCACCCGCAGCACCCGCAGCGTGTCGTCGACGGTCCGCTCCGCGCCGTCAGGGTGCAGCTCGGCGTAGCCCTGGCCGTACGCCAGGTCCATCCCGTGGTTGGCCAGGTGCGCCTCGACGGAGCGGTTGCGGGCGACGCCCCGGACCACCGCCGACCCCCACGCCGCCTTCGCAGGGGTGAGCGCCCTGTCGGCCCGGCGGATGGCCTGCGCGAGCTGCTCCACCTGCCAGTCGGCGAGGTCCTCCGGGCCGCTGTGGGTGTGCGTGCCGGTGTAGAGGACGTTCGCGTGGGTGTAGCCGAGGTCGGCGACCCGGGCGATGACGTCGTCCTTGCTCAGCGGGAAGGCGAGGTCGGTGGCGAGCAGCGCCACCTTGCTGTCCCCGTCCTGCAGCACCAGCGCGCGGCCGGTCAGCCGGGTGTGCACCCCGTCGACCGCCATGTCCGGCCGGACGTAGCCGAGGGTCGTGCCGCCGAGCCTCGGGGTGATGTCGACCTGCGCCGCGCCGGCGCGGAGCGCCCCCGGCGAGGGGGAGTCGGCGGAGGCCAGCGGGACCGTGAGCCCGCCGGCGACGACCAGGGCAGCGGAGATCAGGAGTCGGCGCATCCCGGGGCTTTCGTCACCCGGCGTGCGACTTCCTGCTGTCTACTCGTGGTGCTCGAAGTCGACGGAGGCGTACGCGCGCAGCTTGGTCAGCCGGTGCTGCGAGGTGACGCGCCGGATGGTCCCCGACTTGGACCGCATGACCAGCGACTCGGTCGTCGCGCCACCGCCGCGGTAGCGGACCCCGCGCAGCAGCTCGCCGTCGGTGATCCCGGTCGCGACGAAGAAGACGTTGTCGCTGCTGACCAGGTCGTCGGTCTGCAGGATCGCGTCGAGGTCGAGCCCGGCGGCGGCGGCGTTGGTGAACTCGCTCTTCTTCTGCGGCCAGAGCTTGGCCTGGATGGTGCCGCCGAGGCACTTCACCGCGCAGGCGGTGATGATCCCCTCCGGGGTGCCGCCGATGCCGAGCAGCAGGTCCACGCCGGTGCCGTCGGTGCAGGCCATCACGGCGCCCGCCACGTCGCCGTCGGAGATGAACTTGATCCGGGCCTTGGCCTCGCGCACCTCGCGGACCAGGTCCTCGTGCCGCGGCCGGTCGAGGATGCACACGGTGACGTCCTCGGGCGCGCCCCCCTTGGCCTTGGCCACCGCCTGGATGTTGTGGGCGACCGGGGCGGTGATGTCGACGACGTCGGCCGCCTCGTGCCCGGTGACCAGCTTCTCCATGTAGAAGACCGAGCTGGGGTCGTACATCGTCCCGCGCTCGGCCACGGCCAGCACGGCGATGGCGTTCGGCATGCCCTTCGCCATCAGCGTGGTGCCGTCGATCGGGTCGACGGCGACGTCGCACTCCGGGCCCTCGCCGCAGCCGACCTCCTCGCCGTTGAAGAGCATCGGCGCCTCGTCCTTCTCGCCCTCGCCGATGACCACGACGCCGCGCATGGAGACGGTGCCGATCAGCTGGCGCATGGCGTCGACCGCCGCGCCGTCACCGCCGTTCTTGTCGCCGCGACCCACCCAGCGGCCCGCGGCCATGGCCGCCGCCTCCGTCACGCGGACCAGCTCCATCGCGAGGTTCCGGTCGGGCGTCTCGGCGATGATCTGGTCCACGTCGATGCTCATGCAGCGCACCCTAACGCCGGTGGCAGAGTGTGCTCGTGCGCCGCGACTACGACCCCGCTGTCCTGGGTCGTGCGATCTACCCGCTGCTCAACAGCGTCGTCGTGCCCCGCCCCATCGCCTGGGTGTCGACGCGGTCGGCCGAGGGCGTGGACAACCTCGCGCCGCACTCGTTCTTCACGATCAGCTCGGTGAGCCCGCCGGTGGTGCAGTTCACGTCCGTCGGCGCGAAGGACTCGCTCCGCAACGCGCGTACGACGGGGGAGTTCGTGATCAGCCTCTGCCCCGAGGAGCTGATCGAGTCGGTCAACCTCACCGGCACGGACTACCCGGCCGACGTCAGCGAGTTCGACGCCGTGGGGCTGACCCGCGAGCCGAGCCGGCTGGTCGCCCCGCCCCGCGTCGCCGAGTCGCCGGTCTCGATCGAGTGCCGCGTGGTGGGCACCCGCTCGTTCGGCACGGACGAGCAGCCGGGCGACTCCACTGTCGTCTTCGGGCAGGTCGTCTGGGTGGCGGTCGACGAGCGGGTCCTGCGCGACGACCGGCCGGCCATCGACCTGCTCAGGCCGGTGGCCCGCCTCGGCGCGAACGAGTGGTGCACCATCGGCGAGGTCAGCGCCCGCCGGCGCGTGCCGTACACCGAGATCAGGGCGGGCGCATGAGCAGCATGTCGACGCGGCCGGCCCGGCCCGCCGCCGGGCGAGCCGCCACGACGCGTGTCGCGCTGCTGGGCGCGGCCCGGGAGGTGTTCTGCGCGTCGGGCTTCGCCGAGGCGTCCATCGCGGAGGTCGTCGCCGGGGCCGGCGCCAGCGTGGGCAGCCTCTACCACCACTTCGGCGGCAAGGCCGAGCTCTACCTCGCGCTCTACGAGGACTTCCAGCAGCGCCAGGAGGCGCGCGCCGTGGAGGCCGTGCGGCTGTCGGCCGGGGAGGGCGAGTCCGACCCGGTGGCGCTCTTCGTGGCCGGTTCCCGGGCCTATCTCGAGGGCTGCTGGACCGAGCGGGACCTGGCCCGGCTGTTCCTCGCCGGCGGTGGGCCGCCCGGCTTCGAGCTGGTGGCGCGGCGTCGCTACCGGGAGTGGACCCGTCGCAACGCCACACTGCTGTCGTCGGGTCCGGAGGACGTCGAGCCGTGGGGTGATGCGCTGGTGCTGGTGCTGACCACCGTGGTGAGCGAGGCCGGCCACGAGGTCGCGGTCTGCGACAGCGAGGACGCCGCGCACCGGCTGGCCGGCGACGTCCTCGAGCTGATCGCCCGGATCGGGCGACCGCCCGCGACCGCCGACCTGCGAGCCCCGTCATGAGCCTGTTCGACGACGAGCCGCCGCGGGCGACCCGCAGCGGCGCCGACTGGGAGAACCACCGCAAGCACCGCTCCCCGCAGTCCGGCCCGCCCGAGGACGAGGTGGGCGTACTCGCCCTGTCGTCCTTCCTGCTGGCCCGGACCCCGGAGGTCGTGGTCGCCGTGCGGGGCATCACGGCGTACTCCGACGGGCTGCACCTGAGCACCGTCGTGCTCTTCGCCGACGAGCAGAAGTCGGAGGACATCGCCTACTCCATGAACGACTTCAGCCGCAGCCCCGGGCGGTTCCGCTTCGGCATGGTCTTCTCCGACGGGCGCGCGGCCACGAGCGGGACGCGTGACGCGCCGGTCGTGCAGGGTGGCGAGCCGGGTCTGGTGCTGCTCAGCTCGACAACCGCCGGGCTCACGTGGAGCGGCGAGTACTGGTTGAACCCGCTGCCGCCGGACGGGCCGCTGATCATCGGCTGCCGCTGGCCGGACCGCGGGATCCCCGAGACGCTCGTGGAGATCGACCCGTCGCCGCTGCTGGCAGCGGCGGCGACCTCCGGGCCGGTCTGGGGGACGCCGACCGGGACGCCGCGTCCATGAGCAGCCTCCACGACGACCTGCTGAGCCGCCGCGCGGACTACCCCGTGCTGGAGCGGAAGACCTACCTGGCCAGCCACACCCTCGGCGCGATGCACCGCGGGACGCGCGAGCGGCTGGCCGAGTTCACCGACCTGTGGGCCGAGCAGGGCGTCGTCGCCTGGGAGACGTGGGCGCCCTTCGTGGAGCGCGTCGCCGACCTCGTCGGCTCGCTGGTCGGCGCGCCGCCCGGCACCACGGTGATGCGGCAGAACGTCGCCGACCTCCTCGGCGACCTGGTGGTCAGCCTCGACTGGACCGGGCCGCGCAACCGGGTGGTGACCAGCGCGCTCGAGTGGCCGGGCAGCCTGCACACCTGGTCGCAGATCGGCCGGCTCGGCGGCGAGGCCGTGCTGGTGCCGGGGGAGCCGGACGGGATCTCCTTCGACGTCCAGCGGATGGTCGACGCCATCGACGAGCGCACCCTGGTCGTCGAGTGCAGCCACGTGCTCTTCCGCACCTCGACGATCGTCGACCTCGCGCCGATCATCGAGAAGGCCCGTGCCGTCGGCGCCCTGGCCGTGGTCGACGGCTACCAGGCGGCCGGCACGCTGCCGGTCGACGTCGTCGCCCTCGGCTGCGACGTCTACCTGGGCGGCTCGGTGAAGTACCTCTCCGGCGGGCCGGGCAACGGCTGGATGCACGTCAGCCCCTCCCTCGTCGACAGGCTGGAACCGGTGACGACGGGGTGGTTCGGGCAGGTCGCGCCGTTCGCGTTCGACCCCGAGAACGCCTACGCACCAGGCATCCGCCGCTTCGCCGGAGGAACGCCGGGGGTCCCGGCGGCGTTCGCCGCCGAGCCCGCCTACGCCGCCCTCGCCGAGATCGGGATGGCGCGGGTGCGCGAGCGGTCGCAGTCGATGACGCAGCCGCTGCTGGAGGCCGCGCTCGAGCGGGGCTTCACGGTGCGGTCGCCGCAGGAGCCGTCGCAGCGCGGTGGCCACGTGACCATCGACCCGGGCGACAGCGCCCGCGTGCACGACGCGCTCATCGCCCGCGGCACCGTCGTCGACCACCGGCCCGGCGTCGGGATCCGCGTCTCGCCGCACTTCTACAACACGCTCGACGAGGCGCTCGGGGTGCTCGACGACATGGCCGAGGTGCTCGCCGCCGGCTGACCAGCGACACTGGACCTGTGAGCAGAGCTGTCGGCGGGCGCGCCGCGAGGAACGAGCGGATGCGCCCGTCGGCTGCGGAGCGAGCGAAGGTGGTGCGGTGAGCACGCAGGTCGAGGCCCCCGTCGAGGCGCCGAAGCGCAAGCGCGGTCGCGAGACGGCCCTCGACATGGTCCGCTCGCTCGGCCTGGTGATCCTGGTGATCGTCCCGGTGTGGCTGCTGGCCCGGGCCCCCTCCAGCGACGAGGCGGAGATCCGCGTGGTGGATCCCGCGCAGGCGGTCGAGGCCTTCTCGCGCGACGCGCCCGGCGTCCCCGTGCCGGGTGAGCTGCCGGCCGGCTGGCGGGCCACGTCCGCCACCTACGAGGGTCCCGGTCGGCTGCGCGTCGGCTGGGTGACCCCGGACGGGGAGTACGCGGAGTACTCCACCGGCACCGGTGCCGCCCTGGACGAGCTCGTGGGGCAGGCGCAGGGGCTGGAGCCGCTCGTCGTGGACGGCGTGAGCTGGGACCGGCACCGCGACGCCGACGGCTCGCTGTCGCTGAGCCGGTCGTACGGCGGGGTCACCGTCGTCGTCGGCACCCTCCGCGCGACGGCCGACCAGGCCGAGCTAGAGGTCCTGCTCCGGTCCCTTCGCGAGGGCTGAGTCGAGCCGGGCCTTCGCCCCGTCGAGCCACTGCTGGCAGATCGTCGCGAGCTCCTCGCCGCGCTCCCACAGCGCGAGCGACTGCTCCAGCGAGGCGCCGCCCTGCTCGAGCTGCCGGACCACCTCGGCCAGCTCGTCGCGCGCCTGCTCGTAGCCCGGCCTGGGAGACTCGCTCATGTGACGAACCTACGGCGCGCGGGTGCGGCGGACGCCGCCGACCTGACCCGGCTGCGCGGGCTGATGCTGTCGGCGATGGGGCGGGACGTGAGCGTGCCGGGCTGGGCGGACGCGTGCGAGGCGGCCTTCGCCCGCCGCCTGGCCGAGCCGGACCGCTTCGCGGCCTGGGTGGTCGAGGTCGACGGCCGGGCGGTCAGCAGCGGCGTCGGCTGGCTCGAGGAGCACCTGCCCGCACCTGGCACGGTCGACGGGCGGCGTGGGCACATCGCGTCGATGTCGACCGAGCCCGAGCACCAGCGGCGCGGCCACGGGCGGCGGGTCTTCACGGCGCTGATGGACTGGTTCGCCTCGCTCGGGGTGCCGCGGGTGGACCTGCGGGCGACGCCGGACGGCCGGCCGCTCTACGAGGCGTTCGGCTTCCGCGAGCTCGGCGGCGCCACGATGGCCTGGACCCGGCCGGGCACCCCCGAGCCGGGGCTGGGCTTCGTACGCGCCGACTGAGCGCCCGCCGGCGCCGGCCGTGCGGGTGTTGGGGGGCCACGCGCGGTGACTGTCCGGCCTGGCCGTCACGTGCGGCGGGGCGGGGGGCGGTGCGGCGGGGCGGTCCGGTGGCAAGGCTGCGGCGGTGCGGCGGCGGTGCGGCGGCGGTGCGGGCGGTGCGGCGGTGACGGCCACGTCGGACAGTCACCGCGAGGCCGGCATCACGTGTGCCGTCGCCCACCGATCCGCGCCGCGAGGCCCAGCGCCCCGACCCGGCACCTCACTCGGCGGTGACGAGCAGCTCCCCCTTGGCCAGCCGGACCCGGAGGTCCGCCCCGCCCGGCACGGCGTCGGCGTCGCGGACGACCGCGTCGTGCTCGTCCTGCACGACGGCGTAGCCGCGGTCGAGGGTCGCCTGGGGGGAGAGGGCGAGGACCCGGGCGCGTACGTGGTCGAGGTCGGTGCGGGCGTGGTCCAGCCGGCCGGTCGTGCACCGGCGGGCCCGCTCCAGCAGCGACAGCACCTCGTCGCGGCGGCGGTCGACGAGCACGTGCGGGTCGGCGAGCACCGGGCGGCTGCGCAGCGACTCCAGCCGGGCCAGCTCCGTGCTCACCAGGTGCGTCACGACCCGGCGCGCGCGGTCGCGGGCCTGGCGCACCCGCTGCGCCTCCTCGCGCACGTCCGGCACCACGCGCTTGCCGGCGTCGGTCGGCGTCGAGCAGCGGACGTCGGCGACCAGGTCGAGCAGCGGGCTGTCCGGCTCGTGGCCGATGGCGCTCACCACCGGCGTCCGGCAGCGGGACACCGCCCGGCAGAGCGCCTCGTCGCTGAAGGGCAGCAGGTCCTCGACCGACCCGCCTCCGCGGGCGATGACGATCACGTCCACCGCGGGGTCGGCGTCGAGCGACGTCAGCGCCCCCATCACCTGCTCGACCGCGAGGTGCCCCTGGACGGCGACCTCGCGCACGTCGAAGGCCACCGCCGGCCAGCGGCGACGGGCGTTCTCGAGCACGTCGCGCTCGGCCGCGCTCGCCCGGCCCGTGATCAGCCCGACCCGGTGCGGCAGGAAGGGCAGCGGCTTCTTGCGCTCGGCCGCGAAGAGCCCCTCCTGCCCGAGCAGCGCCTTCAGCCGCTCGAGCCGGGCCAGCAGCTCGCCGACCCCGACCGGGCGGATCTCGATCGCCTTGAGGCTGAGGGTGCCGCGGCCGGCGTAGAACTCCGGCTTGGCGTGCACGACGATCCGCGCGCCCTCCTCGAGCGGAGGGACCACGGCGTCGCAGACCTGCCGCGGGCAGGTCACCGTCAGGCTCATGTCGGCGACCGGGTCGCGCAGGGTCAGGAAGACCGTGCCCGGCCGGCGGGAGACCTGGGTGACCTGGCCCTCGACCCAGACGCGACCGAGCCGGTCGATCCACTCGGCCAGCGACCGGGCGACGGTGCGCACCGGGAGCGGCGACTCCGCGCTGTTGGCCAGGCCCACCCGGCGCAGCCTAGGGGGCTAGGAGCTGGGCTTGCTCGCGCCGCCCAGCCCGCCGAAGGCGACGGTCGGGTTGCTCGCACCCGGGTCGGCCGTCTGCGGCGACACCTTGGAGCCACCCGCGGGAGCAGCCTTCTCCTCGGGCGTCCGGCCGCCACCGCTCAGCGGGGTCGTCGGGTCGGTGGCGAGCTTGGCGATGCGGTTGTCGAGCATCGTCACGATCGGCAGCCGGTTCGCGTGCGCCTTCTCGTAGTCGCGGATCTGGATCAGCTGCGGCAGGTCGAGGCTGCGCATCCGGCCGCGCAGCGAGCCGAGGGTCAGGTGGTCGTAGTCCGGCAGGGGCAGCTCGTCATGGGAGACGACCTCGCCACCGACGGTGGCCGACACCTCCTCGACCTTCTCGACGACCTCCGGGCTGGCCGCGGTCTCGACCTTGACGGCCTCGACCTTCGGCGCGGGCGGCGTCGGCTCGCCCTTGGGTGCCTCGGCCTCCGGGACGTCCAGGTCCAGCTGCGCCGGCTTCTCGGCGACCTTCCTGGTCGCCTTCCTGGCGGCCGTGCTCGCCGGCGGCCGCTGGACGGGCGCGACGGCCTTGCGGGCCTTGGTCGTGCCGCTGCGCACCAGCTGGGTCACGGTCTCGGCGGCGTCCTCGAGCCCGTCCTCGATCACGTCGTACGGCCGCGCCAGCGGCGTCCCCTGCAGCCGGTCCTCGAAGCGGTCCTCGAGCTCGTCGAACGACGTGCCGCGCAGCTTGGCGATCAGCCGCTCGCCGCGCTCGGCGAGGTCGTCGTAGCCCTGACGGACGGTGCCGATGCTGGTCAGCGCGTGGCTCACCGCGTAGACGGGGAGCTGCACGGCCTTGCCCGGCAGGTTGCGCACGCCGTCCAGCACGGTCGGCACGAGGCCGAGGGCGGCGGCGACGGGGGTCGGTACGGGGCTGGGCATGACAGGTCCTTCGGTCGGGTGGGGGTTCTGGATTGCCTGCCCGCGGCTGCCCCGCGTACACGCACCGAGGGGTAGATCACCGGGCAGGACGAGCCTACGGACGTACGATGGAGGTCATGACGCCGACCTCGACCCCGCCCGCGAAGCGGGTCCTCGTGGCCAAGCCGCGGGGCTACTGCGCCGGCGTCGACCGGGCGGTCCTCACCGTCGAGAAGGCGCTGGAGGTCTACGGCCCTCCGGTCTACGTGCGCAAGCAGATCGTGCACAACGCGCACGTCGTCCGCACGCTCGAGGAGCAGGGCGCGGTCTTCGTCGAGGAGACCGAGGAGGTGCCGGAGGGCGCCACCGTCGTCTTCTCCGCGCACGGCGTCGCCCCGACCGTGCATGCCGAGGCGAAGGCGCGACAGCTCAAGACGATCGACGCGACCTGCCCGCTGGTGACCAAGGTGCACCTGGAGGCCAAGCGGTTCGCCGCCGAGGACCTCGACATCGTGCTCATCGGGCACGAGGGGCACGAGGAGGTCGTCGGGACCACCGGGCAGGCCCCGGAGCACATGCACCTGGTCGACGGCGTCGAGGAGGCCGCGACCATCGAGGTGCGTGACCCGAGCAAGGTCGCCTACCTGTCCCAGACGACGCTGTCGGTCGACGAGACCAACGTGACGGTCGAGGCGCTGCGCGCGCGCTTCCCGCTGCTGCAGGGACCGCCGTCGGCCGACATCTGCTACGCCACCCAGAACCGGCAGGTCGCCGTCAAGGAGATCGCCGCCGAGTCGGACCTGCTGCTCGTTGTCGGGTCGCGCAACAGCAGCAACTCGGTGCGGCTCGTCGAGGTCGCGCTCGACGCCGGCGCGGGTGCGGCCTACCTGGTCGACGACGCGAGCGAGATCGACGAGGCCTGGCTGGAGGGCACGACCACCGTCGGGCTGACCAGCGGGGCGTCGGTGCCGGAGTCGCTTGTCCAGGGAGTGATGGCCTGGCTGGGCGAGCGCGGCTACGCCGACGTGCAGGAGGTCGAGTCGGCACAGGAGCACCTGCTCTTCGCGCTGCCGCCGAACCTGCGTCGGGACCTTCGCGCGGCCGGCGTCGCCGACTCCTAGCGGCGCCCGGCCGCCCAGCGGTAGACCGCGACGACTAGCGCCGCGGCCGTGGCGGCCATCAGCACCGGCGCGCCGAGCACGAGCGCGTTGACCAGCTCCAGCGCCTGCTGGGTGAGGAACGACCCGGTCGTGGCGGTCCGCTCGACGGCACCGCCGATGAGGGCCAGCACGACGTAGACCAGCGGCGGCATGACGACCGCGGCGACCAGGTCCTCGCGGTGCACCGTCAGAGCGGCGAGCAGGCAGCCGGCGATGAAGCAGACCGCGAAGACGGTGCGCAGCCCGGGGCCGGTCAGCACGTCGACGGCGCCGCCGACGATGCCGAGCCCGAGGGCGAGGGCGACCGCGCCGGTCGCAGTCAGGCCGCGGCGGTCGCCGACGTGCGCGCCGGCGGGCAGCGCGTGCCCGGTCGCGGCGGGGGTCGGAGCTGTCACGGATCGGACGGTACCCCTGTGGCGGCCTCCTCCCACGCGTCCTACGGTGTGCCGCGTGTCCCCTTCTCCCGGTCATGCGGCGTACGGCGAGGGCGAGCGGCTGATCGGTCCGCCGCCGGGGACGTACGACGCGGACTGGGTCGCCAACACCGCGCGCACGGCGGATCCCGGGCTGCCGGAGGACGTGGCCCGGGAGCTGGCCGTGCACGCCTGGGAGCACCTGCGCGAGATCGGCCGGCTGGACGCGCCCGAGCTGGCCCGCCGGCTGCTGGCCGAGCACCCGGGACCGGGTGCCACCCCGGCGAGCGTCGTGGCGAAGGCCGCGGTGGACTTCTGCGCTGCCTACGAGGTGCAGCCCTCCTAGCCCGAGAGCCGCTCGTCCCGCACCACGAGGGTCAGCTCGGGGGACACCAGGGGGGAGGCCACGGCCTCCACGGGTCGCGGGCCCTGCAGGTCGCTGTCGACGCCGGCGAGGTCGGCCATCCGGCGGGCGCTCGGGAGCAGCGTGCGCTCCAGCGAGCCGACGGTGCGGTTGTAGTCGGTGACGGCGGTGTTGAGGGTGCGGCCCAGCTTGTCGACGTGGGTGCCGAGCGTGCCGAGCCGGGAGTAGAGCTCCTGCCCCGCGCTCACCACCGCCCGGGCGTTGTCGGTGAGCCGCTCCTGCTGCCACGCGTGCGCCGCGGTGCGCAGCAGCGAGACGAGCGTGGTCGGCGTCGCGAGGTGCACCCGCTTGGAGAAGGCGTGCTCGAGCAGCGCGGGGTCGTGCTCGAGCGCGGGGGCGAGGAAGGCCTCGCCCGGGACGAACAGCACGACGAACTCGGGGGAGTCGGGAAGCCCTGCCCAGTAGGCCTTCTCGGCCAGCCGGTCGACGTGGGCGCGCAGGTGGCGCGCGTGGGCGGCCATCCGGGCAGCGGCCTCCTGCTCGTCGTCGCACTCGACCGCTTCGAGGTAGGCGGCCAGCGTCACCTTGGCGTCGACCACGATCGAGCGCCCGCCGGCCAGCCGGACCACCAGGTCGGGGCGGAGCACCGCGCCGTCCGCCCCGGGCAGGCTCTCCTGCTCGGTGAAGTCGCAGCGGTCGACCATCCCGGCGAACTCCACGCAACGGCGCAGCTGGACCTCTCCCCACCGGCCGCGGGCCTGCGGGCGGCGCAGCGCGTCCACGAGTGACGCGGTCTCCTTGCCGAGCAGCTCGCTGGTGCGGCGCACGCCGGCGACCTGCTCGCGCAGCTCCGCCTGCGCGCGCGCCCGCTCGACCTCCAGGCCGCGCAGCTGCGACTCGACCAGGTGGAGCTGCTCGCGCAGCGGGCCGACCAGGTGCTCGACGGCCTGCCGCTGCGCGACGGCCTCGCGGTCGGCCTCCTCGCGGGTGCCGGCGAGCGCGCGCGAGGCCAGCCCCTCGAAGGAGCTGAGCAGCACCTGCTCGTCGCGGCGGGCGAGCAGCCGGCCGGCGAGCAGGCCCGCCGCGAGTCCCACGGCGAGGCCGAGCAGGAGGGAGAGGAGGACCGTCATGGGGGCACCGTGGCACCGCCCACCGACAGAACCGCCCGACACGCCGCGCGCCCGACGCGCCGGTAGCGTCGTACGCCGTGAGCCTCTCCCTCGGCATCGTCGGCCTGCCCAACGTCGGCAAGAGCACGCTCTTCAACGCGCTGACCAAGAACGACGTGCTGGCGGCCAACTACCCGTTCGCCACCATCGAGCCCAACGTCGGCGTCGTGGGCGTGCCGGACGACCGGCTGCCGAGGCTCGCGGAGGTCTTCGGCTCCGCGAAGATCATCCCCGCGACGGTCGACTTCGTGGACATCGCCGGCATCGTCAAGGGCGCCAGCGAGGGCGAGGGGCTGGGCAACAAGTTCCTCGCCAACATCCGCGACAGCGACGCGATCTGCCAGGTGATCCGGGTCTTCAAGGACGACAACGTGGTGCACGTCGACGGCCGCGTCTCGCCTAAGGACGACATCGAGGTCATCAACACCGAGCTGATCCTCGCCGACCTGCAGACGGTCGAGAAGGCCGTGCCGCGGCTCGAGAAGGAGGCGCGGATCAAGAAGGACGTCGTGCCGCAGCTCGAGGCGGTGCGCGAGGCGCAGAAGGTGCTGGAGAGCGGGCAGACGATCTTCGGCGCCGGGCTCGACCGCGGGCCGCTGCGCGAGCTGCACCTGCTCACCGCGAAGCCCTTCCTCTACGTCTTCAACCTCGACGAGGACGAGCTGACCGACGCCGACCTGCGGGCGGAGCTGTCCGCGCTGGTCGCGCCGGCCGAGGCGGTCTTCCTCGACGCCAAGGTCGAGATGGAGCTCATCGAGATGAGCGACGAGGACGCCCTCGAGCTGCTCCAGTCGATGGGCCAGGAGGAGAGCGGGCTGCACCAGCTGGCCCGGATCGGCTTCGACACCCTGGGCCTGCAGACCTACCTCACGGCGGGGCCGAAGGAGGCCCGCGCCTGGACGATCAAGAAGGGCGCCACCGCCCCCGAGGCTGCGGGGGTCATCCACACCGACTTCCAGCGCGGCTTCATCAAGGCCGAGGTCATCGGCTTCGACGACCTGATGGCCGCCGGCTCCACGCAGGCCGCCCGGGCCGCCGGCAAGGCGCGCATGGAGGGCAAGGACTACGTCATGCAGGACGGCGACGTGGTGGAGTTCCGCTTCAACGTCTAGATGCGCCGGAAACCTGCAGGTCAGGGGGCCAAAGGCTTCCCGGTTGACGCAAAGATGACGCCCTACGGTCCGTCGCCGGTCACCGTGTCGCCAGGAGTCTCCTCGGCGTGCTGTGCCTCATCCCACTCGGCCTCGATCGCCTGCCGTATGCCGTCCTCGGCCTTCGGCATCATGTGCGAGTAGGTCTTCAGCGTCACGGCTTGGGTGTCGCCGATCATGGCCGCGACATCCGCCAGAGACCGCCCCCTGTTGAGCAGAACCGAGACGAAGTGGTGCCGCAAGTCGTGGGAGGTCCGCCCCGTGAAGCCAGCGGCGGTCATCGCGCCGCGAAGGATCTTGATTGTGTAGTAGTCCTGTCTCACGCCGTTGTTGAAGCGGGACCGGAACAGCAGGCCAGTCGCCTCTGGCTGCGGATGTGCGGCGAGGTGCGCGGCAAGAGCATCGGCGACAGGCCGCGGGAGAGGGATCTCCCGAGTCTTGTCGTTCTTTGTAGCGGTGGACAGGTTGGCTCCCTTGTCGGACTGCTGCCGCTCCACCCTCACGGTCCGGCGTAGGAAGTCCACGTCCCGTCGCTGCAGGGCCAGCAGTTCACCCACGCGCAGTCCAAGCCCAGCCTGGGTGATGACCATCGCGCGGTATCGCTCGGGTATGGCGTCCGCGAGGCGCCGTACGTCGACGACGGTCAGCGGCTTGTAGTCAGCCCGGCCCACCACCTTCGGCAACTTGATGTCGCGGACACAGGGCGACCGCTCGATCACCCTGTCCTCGACCGCGAGCCGGAAGGTCGCCTTCAGGGTGATGTACAGGTTGCGCATCGTGCCGGGCGAGAGATGACGACTGCGGTCCGCGACCCATGCCTCGACCTCGCTGGTCCTCACGTCGGCAAGGGGCCGCTCGCCGAGCCTGCTGCCGGTGATGTGCTTCAGGTGAACCTGCGCGCGTCGTGCGGTGCTGTCCCGGTGCAGCCGGGTCTCCGCCCACTTCTGCGCGTACTGGCTCACCGTCGTCGTGCGATCCAGCATCGGCGGCGCTCCGGTGGCTTTCGCCGACCGCTGCTGCGCTTCGAAAGCCTCCGCCCTCCGCTTGGCTTCAGCCCACTGGCGCTTCCCGGACACCTTCTCGGCGCGGTACCGGCGACGGTAATCCTGGCCGTCAGCACTCCGACCCTGTGCTTCGTACCCGATCTCCTCTGTGCCTGCCTTGTTCTTGTACTTACGGACAGCCATCGACATCCCCCAGTCCCTTGTATGCCATTCCGATGGTGTCTATGGTGCACCTATATGCCATCTCTGTCTACGGAGCCCTCTTGTGACCGCAGATCCGCCGCCCCTTTTCACCGTCGAGTCGCTGGCGGAGTACCTCCACATGAAGCCGGAGACGATCCGCAAGTGGCGTGGTTCGAACCCCCGACGTGGCCCAAGGGCCGTCCTGATCGGCACGCAGGTCCGGTTCAGGTGGGAAGACGTTGACGCCTGGTTGCAGGACCAACTGGAGGCTTGGGGCACCGAGCCCGGTCCCGGACCTGGCGAGGAGGGCTTCGACGCAGCGGGGGCTGGGCTGGCATGACCCAGACCATCCGCGTGTACCACCGGACAGCAGCCGCCGACGCCATCGCACGTGACGGCTTCCGTGACGGCGGCGGCGGCTACCTCACAGCCACAACGTGGACCGGCGTTTGGGTCTCCGATGTGCCCTTCGACGAGAACGAAGGTGCCACCGGGCCGCACGTCTTCGAGATCTTCCTCCCTGAGGCGGCCATCGCCGAGTACGAGTGGGTCGAGGAGATGAAGGGCGCGCGGGAGTGGCTGGTACCCCGCTGTGTTGCTCAACGACTACCCGCGCCGGTTGCTCGACGAAGAGGAGGTCGATGCGGCCATCACGGCTTGGCTGATCGGTCCGGAACGGAAGCGTGACTTGGGCGGAGGCTGACCACGACGCGCGGACATGGCAGCGGCCCCCGATCCCACACCGGAGGCCGCACCTGCCACCGACGCCCCACCTCCACCACGAAAGCAGACGCCGTGACATCGAAGGTACGACAGGCAGCCCTACGGAACAGGACCGATGACGCGCCCGACTGGTGGACGGCATCGTTCTGCGACGTGCCGAGATGGTGGTACCGACCGCTGCACGATGAGGACGGCTTCGACAAGAGCGCCTGCGAGTGCTATCCGTGCGATGACTGCCGACCGGCGCTCGTACAGCGTCGTACGCCGGTCCTGGCTGCCCTCTGGGCGGCTCTGCCGTTGATCTCGGTGGGCTGGTACCCCGGCGACCCTGCCGCCCGTGACGCGCTCGGTGCGTGGGCGCGTCGGCAGGATCCGCCGGTGGACTGGATGGCGGTGCCGATCTCCCTCGGTGGACAGATGGAGCGGCGGCGGTGGCAGTACGGCGGCGAGACCCGTGAGGCGATCTGGAACGAGCCCCTGATGATCTTCAGCGCCGCATCGGTCACCAACCTGGTGGCCAAGCGGTACCAGCGAGCAAATGACGGCCATTTCCCTTCTACAGAACAAGGGAAATGGCCGACATTTTCGCCCGCTGAGGCGGTCGCGCTGGCTGGTCTGGTCCTGAACGACGCCGCTCGCGCACCGTCGATGAGCGCCGGTTGGTCGAACGCTGACCCGCTCGCCGCTCTCGTCGGTGCTGCTGATCATGAGCCGGACATGACGGAGCGGACCCCGGACCCTGAGGCCGACTGGGGCACTGACGAGGTGGTCGAGAGCGACCCGGAGTTCGATCTCGGCTGGGGCCACACCCGTGAGCAGGTGGACGCGGCCAAGGCCGCTGCACCGACTGGGCTGTCAACCTTCGCTCGTGGGAAGTGGGTGAAGAACTACCTGACCGGACATGGCTCAACCGACGAGGTGTTTGTCAAACCCCCTGCGGCCCAGCCGGTCCCGTCCGCTGACCCGCTGGTCAGCCCGCCCGCAAAGGAGGAGAATGGCCCCATGACCGACCGTGCCATCGTCCTGGTCGCCGTCGAGCAGCCCCAGGAGGCGTGACGATGATCGACCCCGTGCGCGACTACCCGGAGATCCGCGCGGCTTACCGGGAGATCGCCGCGACGGTCGCCGCCGCCTACGCCCTAGACGGCACCGACGACGCCGACGCCGACCGGGCCGAGAAGTGGCTGGATCTCGCGTTCGAACTGATTGGCCCCCCGCCGAAGATGGCCGACGCATGAGCCGCTACCTGCCGCGACCTGCGGGCGAGCGTGGTCCGGTGGCCCGGCCTGACGGTCCGCCGCTTTCGGACGTGAACCTCGAAGCGATCAGCCGGACCTGCGAGGACTGCGGCGCGATGCCGTTCGCGCCATGTGCGGTGAACTGCTCGTCTTGGTGGCGATGATGCAGACGCGGCCCCTGGGCGCGGGTTGACATCGCGCAATCCGATCACCGGTATGCACCGATGAAGCCCGAGCGCGCTGTGCAAGCGGGGTCGGCGTCGATCATGCTGTCCAGCATCTAGCCTCCCCGCCATGACCTGGCTCAGAGACCGCTGGACGAAGCACCCACTGCACTCCGCTGCCGTTGTGGCTGTGCTGGGCGCGGCGTGTCTGTATGTGTCGATCGGCGTCCTTCCCCGCCGTGAACTCACGGCAGCGGAGATTGCTGACGACGAGTCGAGCCTGACCGGTCGCGCAGTTCTGCTCCTCGTCCCCGGCGTAATCGCGCTCGTGGTCGCGCTCCTTCGTCTCGACCACTGGCGGCAGTTGAACCGCTGGTCGGACGCGGATCGCAGGAGGACACGAATCAGCAAGTTGAGCG
>SCTD01000097.1 GCA_004299215.1 Frankiales bacterium
ACGGCTACCGGCTGGCGTTCGAGAACGGCGTCCACTGGGCGGCGACCTGGTACATCACGCCCGGGCTCTACGCGAACTACGACCTCACGCCGCCGAGCCTGCAGGACGCGACGCCGGACGAGTTCGCCAACAGCACGGCCGGCACCGCGACCAACCCCGACTGCTACGCCATGAACCTCACCCAGACGGCCAACCCCGACCGCACCACGGCCTACTGGAAGGAGCGCGACATCGTCGCGGCCGCCGGGGCGTCCAAGGTGCCGTCGCTGTGGTCGTTCGGCTTCAACGACGTCAACACCAAGCCCACCAACATCTTCGACGTCTACAGCAAGCTCACGGGCCCGAAGCGCGCCTGGTTCGGGCAGTGGGACCACGTCCGCGGCAACGAGGACATGCTCGTGGGCCGCGAGGGCTTCATGGACGAGGCCATGAACTGGTTCGACCACTACCTCAAGGGCAAGCCGCTCAAGAAGCTGCCCAAGCACGAGATCCAGGACGGCGACGGGCAGTGGCGGACCGAGGCGTCGTACCCGCCCGCCGACGCCGTCGGTCGCACCATGCCGATCAAGCCGGGCAGCTACGTCGACGAGCGCGGCAACAGCGCGAACGCCCCGACCAACGGCTTCTGGACCGTGAGCCAGCCCGCGCCGCACGACGTCCGGCTGGCCGGACTGACCAAGCTCGCCGTCGAGGCGACGACCTCCTCGCCGCTCGGCGGGAACCTGGTCGGCCTGCTCTACGACGTCGCTCCCGACGGCAGCGCTCGCCTCATCACACGCGGCGCCTACAAGCTCCCGGCGAGCGGCACGACGACGTTCGAGATGTGGCCGGCCGACTGGAAGCTGCCGAAGGGGCACCGCCTCGCTCTGCAGCTCTCGGCAGAGGACTCCGTCGTCTACCAGCCGACCTACACCGGCAGCACCGTCACGATCACCAAGGGCAGCGTCACGCTGCCGCTGCTGACCAAGCTGCGCACGCCGAACCTCGCCGGCGAGGAGGCGAGCGCCCAGGCGCAGGTGCCCACGCCGACGATCGCCGACGCCGACCTCGAGGGTCGCGCCGTGAAGGCGGACTTCGGCAAGCCGATGCGCCGCTGATCCTCCGCCTACCCTGCGCGGGTGCTGAAGCTCGCGGTCCTGCTGCTCGTCGTGGCGCTGGTCGCCCGGCGCCTGCTGCCGCGCCGGCGGCTGCCGTGGGTCGTGCCGCTCGCGCTGGTCGCCGGGCTGCTGGTCGTACGCGCGATCGGCTGGGCGAGCGGCGACTAGCTCAGCTTGGCGACCGTCAGCAGGACGGCCGAGGTCTCCATCGCCTCCAGGCTGTGCCGGCCGGCGGGTACGACGATCAGATCGCCGGTCCGCCCCTCCCAGTCGGTGCTGCCGCTCACCAGGCGGACCCGGCCGGACAGGACGTGGACGGTGGCCTCGCCCGGGTTCTCGTGCTCGGCGAGCTCCTCGCCCTTGACCAGCGCGATCACCGTCTGCCGCAGCGTGTGGTCGTGTCCCCCGAACACGGTCTCCGCCGCCCGCCCGTTGCTGGACGTCTCGGCCTTGCGCGTGAGCTCTCGCGCCGTCGCCACCAGGCTCAGCTTGTCCACGCGTTCCTCCTCATGCCCGGGCCGCGGCCCAGTCTCCATGATCGACGCGTTCTCGAAGGTGTTGTGAGCGTTCGATCCACTTCAAGATGACCGTGGATCAGGAGGCGGGCGCCGAGTGGGCTCATCCTGTCGCAGCGGCAGCAGGAGCGACGACCAGCCGACGGCCGGTGACCAGCCCGGGCACGATCTGCACGAAGTGGTCGCGCTCCTCGCCGAGCCAGCTGACCAACCCGAGCTGGCCTGCTCGGATGACGTCGCTCGCCGACGTCAACGGGCTCGCCACACCCGTGACCACGACGCTCCAGCCGGTCCAGGTCTCGACGTCGATCGAGTCCACCTCGAAGGCGACCACGACGTTGTGGGTCGCGGCGGCGAGCCGTCCGTCCGGCGAGGTGCGGAAGACGATGTTGTGCCCGTCCAGGCAGTAGTTCACAGGCAGCACCAGAGGCAGCGCGTTGTCGGTGCTCACGACGCGCCCGACGCAGCCGCTCGCGAGCAGTGCGTAGCAGTCGGCGGGATCCAGCGGCTCGGATCGCGGCTTCGGCATGCGCACCAGGGTGCGCGACGGCGCGCGCCGGCGACAGGGGCCAAGGTCCTGTTCCGATGCGTTCAGGGACGTAGGTGCATCCGGCCCATGACCTCCTCGAGCTCGGGCCGGGCAGCTGGGTGCGCGGCCTGGCGCACGAGGTTGCGCACCTGCACGGAGAACGGCTCCGGCGTGATCGCCGCAGCACCCTGCTCGGTGACCACCCAGGAGTGCTGGAAGCTCGTGGCCGGACCGTCGAGCACCGGCACGATCGTGGAGCGGTCGGCTCGCGGGTGCCACGACGGCAGCGCGACCACGGCCTGACCGCCAGGGGAGTGCAGCGCGCCGACGACGAAGTCGCTCTGCCCGCCGAAGCCGCTGTAGATGCGGCCGCGCACCCACGACGCGTTGGCCTGCGCGTAGAGGTCGACCTGCAGCGCGGAGTTGACCGACGTCATCATCGGCTGCTCGGCGATGCGGCCCGGGTCGTTCGTGATCTCGGTCCGGAGCATCCGCAGCCGCGGGTTGTCGTGCGCCCACGCGTAGAGCTCCGCGGAGCCGAAGAGGAAGGACGCCACGAGCGGTGCATCGGGGTCGAGGGAGCCGGCGCGCTCGAGCCCGAGGATGCCGTCCGACACCATCTCGGTCCACACCCGGAGCAGGCGCCGGCCGGTGAGCCCGGAGAGCGTCGCGTCGGGGACCCCGCCGATCCCGAGCTGCAACGTCGAGCGGTCGGCGACCAGCCCGGCGACCCGCTGCCCGATGACGCTCTCGACCTCGCCGGGCACGCGGGGCGTCGGACTGGTCAGCGGCTGCTGCGCCTCGATCGCGAGGTCGATCATGTCCACGGGCAGCTCGGCGTCCCCCGACGTCCACGGCATGTCCGGGTTGATCTGCGCGATCACCAGCCGGCCGTGCAGCCGGGCCTGCTCCACCGCCGCCGGCAGGACGTTCACCTCGACGCCGAGCGAGACCTTCCCCTTGCGCGGTGGCGCGACGTGCAGCAGGACGACGTCCGGGATGCAGGTGCGCGCGAACATCCGCGGTACGAGGCTGAGCCGGGCAGGGATGTACTCCAGCCGCTCGCTGTGCCGTACCCCCGCCCCGACGAAGGGCGTCTCGTGCGTGACACCTTCGCGCTCGGGCACGCCCGGCTGGGCGTTGAGCGCCCACAGCCGGTAGCGCGGGAGCACCCGATCCACGGCGTGCAGCAGGACGTGCGGCGTCGCGAAGTTCCCCGACACGACCACGCGCGACCTGAGGTCCACGAGCGGAGTCAGGTGCTCTGTCAGCCGATCCACGTCGACGATGCGCATGGCTGTCAGGCTCCGGGCGGGACGACGCGCACGGTCTGCTCGGGCGGCCGCCGCCGGCTGGTCGGTCCCGCGTGCCCGTAGCCGAGCCGCAGCAGCATCTGCGGATGACCGACTCCGCCGAGCACGTGCCGCATCCGGGCCCGCAGCACCGGCACCTCGAGCACCTGCGTGAGGGGTTGCGCCGCCACGAAGTCCACGGCAGCGCGGAGCAGCAGACGGCCCAGGGCCTGCCCGGCGACCAGCCAGTCGTCGGGGCCGTCCCCGCCGGTCATCAGCACCACCACCATGGGGTGCTCGGGGATCGGCGGCTCGTGGCCGCCCGCCGGGGCGGACGTCTCGCCCGAGGCGAAGTCGCGCAGCCTCCAGGACGAGCCGCGCAGCTCGGCCGGGACCGACGGCAGGGCGCGCGCAGGGATCCCCTCGGCCTCGCGGTCGCGCCGCCACCGCGCGAGCTCCTCGAGGTAGGCCGGGTCCGCGCGCTGGCTGTCGTCGGCGTGCGACAGCAGCACCTGCAGCTCGACCGTGGCCGACGTCGACTCGTCGCCCAGCACGTGCAGCGACGCGCCCTCCTGCTCGGCTGCGGCACGCAGCGCGGCCAGCAGCTCCGCCGGCAGCGGCCGCGCGTCGAACGGGTCGCGGTCCGTGGTGCGTCGCGGGATCGCCTCGGCGAGTGCGGCGTCCTCCGCCGACGGCTCCGCCCGCCCGGTCACGCGCAGCGTCGCCAGCCGGTACGGGTCGGCGGCCGACCAGGGGTGGAGCTCGGTCGCGACCGAGTAGCCCAGCTCGGCGAAGGCCAGCCGGGCCATGAGGACCGCCGAGCCGCAGCTGATCCGACGCTCGCGACCGGTCGGGTCGAGCACGGGGAGCGACCGCTCGGGGTCCTCGTGGACGGTCAGGGCCGAGCCGTCCCAGGTGAACCGCCAGGGCTGGGTGTTGTGCACCGACGGCGCGAGCGATGCCAGCTCGACCACGGTGCGCAGGTCTCCGCCGAGCGCGGTGTCCAGGTCGTCCACGCCCCGACCCTTTCACGACGAGGGACCATCGGCCCTGTCGTTCGGCCGGTTCCCCGGCGAGGGTGAGGTGCGCGGCAACCCGATCCCGGAGGTACCGATGACCACCATGGTGTACGAGACGGCAGACACGATCGACCGCCTGCGCGCCCGGGACGTGATGACCCGCGAGGTGGCGACGGTGGACGGCGGCAGCACGGTGGGCAGCGCGCTCACCCTGATGCGCCGGCTCGGCGTCCGGCACCTGCCGATCACCGAGCACGGGCGCTTCCTCGGCCTGGTCGACGACCGGCTGGTGACCTGCGCGCTGCTCACCGGCGCCGACCGCGACGAGGCGCTGGAGAAGCCCGTCGAGCAGGTCATGACCCGCTACGTGCCACAGGTCGGTCCGGACACCGAGGTCACGCGGGTGTCCCGCCTGCTGCGCAGCAGCCGCTCGGACGCGGTCGTCGTCGTCGACGGGCAGGACCGGTTGCTGGGCCTCATCACGCTGGTCGACGTGGTGGGTGCCGTGGCGCACGCGCTGGCGCCGGAGAGCTGACCGTCAGGTCTGCGGGCGGGCCTGTCGCTGCTCGGTGACCAGGACGGCCGCCTGGGTCCTGCGCTGAAGACCCAGCTTCGACAGCAGTGAGCTCACGTGGTTCTTCACCGTCTTCTCGGCGAGGTACATCCGCTCGCCGATCTGCCGGTTGGTCAGGCCCTCGCCGATCAGGTCGAGGATCTTGCGCTCCTGCTCGGTCAGCACGTCGAGCGGGTCGACCGTCTTCTTCTCGCGCAGCCGGGAGAGCACGTGCGCGGTCGACCGGGCGTCCAGCAGCGAGCCCCCGCCGGCGACGGTGCGGACCGCTCCGACGAGGTCACCGCCGCGGATGTCCTTCAGCACGTAGCCCGCCGCCCCGGCCATGACGGCTCCGAGCAGCGCGTCGTCGTCCGAGAAGGAGGTCAGCATCAGGCAGGCGAGGTCGGGGAACTGCGAGCGGAGGTCACGACAGACCGTCACGCCGTCGCCGTCGGGCAGCCGGACGTCGAGCACGGCGACGTCGGGACGGACGGCGGGGACGCGCGCCATCGCCTCGGCGGCGGAGGACGCCTCGCCGACGACCTCGATGTCGCCTTCGCCCTCGAGCAGCTCGCGCACGCCGCGACGGACGAGCTCGTGGTCGTCGAGCAGGAAGACGCGCAGCTTCGGGACCGGGGTGTCGCTCATGCGCCGATCCTGCCACCCGCGCGCAGGACCAGGGTCCTGCCTGGCGCAGCCCCGGGTGCGCGGCGCCCGCGACGTCGTCGTCGTGATCGAGCTCGGCACGGTGTCCGGGCAGCGCATCGGCGGTGCCGAGCAGGTGCATTCCGCGAGGACCGAAGGGGCACATCGGCCGACGACCCCGGGACCTTCGCCCCTGCCCTCCGAGCCCACGCCTGCCTAGCGTCCTGCCCAGGAGGTGGATCTGATGGGCGACGTGGGTGCTGTGCGTGTCCTGGTGGTCGACGACCACGAGGTCGTCCGTCGAGGTCTGTGCGAGATCCTCGAGCAGACGGAGGACCTCACCGTCTGCGGGGAGGCGGCGACCGCGGCGGAGGCGCTCGCGCTGGCGGCGTCCACCGCGCCCGACGTGGTGGTCCTCGACGTCCGGTTGCCGGACGGCGACGGCGTCTCGGTCTGCCGTGAGCTGCGCCGCCGCGACGTCCGTCCCGCCTGCCTGATCCTGACCTCCTACCCGGACGACGAGGTGCTCGTGGCGGCGGTCGTCGCGGGTGCGGCCGGCTTCCTGCTCAAGGAGGTGCGCAGCCTCGACCTGGTCTCCGCGGTGCGCACCGTCGCGTCCGGTGGCTCCCTGCTCACCCCGGAGGCGACGAGCCTCGTCCTCGAGCGGCTGCGCAGCGCCGAGGCGGTCGACGACCCGGCGAGGTCCCTGACGGCCAAGGAGCGCCGCGTCTTCGAGCTGATCGGCGCCGGCCTGTCGAACCGGCAGATCGCCGAGGAGATGGACCTGGCCGAGAAGACCGTGAAGAACCACGTGTCGTCGGTGCTGCGCAAGCTGCACCTGCAGCGCCGCACCCAGGCCGCCGTCCTCGCCGAGCGCACACGCCACGGCAGCGACGGCGGGCCGCTGGCAC
>SCTD01000098.1 GCA_004299215.1 Frankiales bacterium
CGGTCACGCAGCTCGAGCGTCTGCTGCATCGAGCCGGAGGGGATGTAGAAGGCCTGGATGAGGAAGGCCTTGATGAGCAGGGCCAGCAGGAACGCGATGACGACCAGGAACGGCAGCTCGCGGAAGAACGAGCCTCCCTTGGCGTGCTTGCCGGGACCGGGCTCGTCGGCGACGGCGGCCCCGGGCGGCAGCCGGTCTCCACCGGAGCCGCCCGCGGCCGTCTCGGCGTACGTGTCCGTCGCGGCGGGCGAGCGGTCGTCGTTGGTCATCACGCAGACCCTAACGGCGCAGGGCCGACGCGGGTGCCGGTTCTCAGGCCTCGGCGGGCGCGGACGGCTCGGCGGCCGGCGGAGCCGGCGTCGCCGCGGGGTCGACGGGAGAGGTGGTGACCGCGGCCTTGGCCGGCACGGCCGACTCGCGCTTCTCCTTGATCTTGGCCTTCTTGCCCCGCAGCTCGCGCAGGTAGTAGAGCTTGGCGCGCCGCACGTCGCCGCGGGTCACGACCTTGATCGTCTCGATCACGGGGGTGTGCACCGGGAAGGTGCGCTCCACGCCGACGCCGAAGCTGACCTTGCGGACGGTGAAGGTCTCGCGGATGCCACCGCCCTGGCGGCGGATGACGACGCCCTGGAAGTGCTGGACACGGGAGCGGTTGCCCTCGACGACGCGGACGCCGACGTCGAGCGTGTCGCCGGGGCGGAAGTCGGGGACGTCGGTGCGCAGCTGCGCGGCGTCGAGCTCGTCCAGGACGTTCATGTGGCGTTCGCTTCCTCGTGCGGCAGGCGCGCGCGAGCGCGCGGTTGCCGGGTGGCGGGCTGAGCAGGGGACTGCGCAGGCCGCCCTCGACGTGCGAGGCGGCCGCGCAACAGCCCTCTACTCTGCCACACCCTCCGGCGGGCTTCCAAGGACGGAGCGGTCCCGCTCGTCCAGCCGGTCCCCCAGCGCCGCGAGCAGGTCCGGCCGCCGCAGGGCCGTACGACGCAGCGCCTCGTCGCGCCGCCACCGCGCGATGCGGGCGTGGTCCCCGGACTGCAGCACCGCCGGCACCTCGCGTCCGCGCCAGACCGGGGGCCGGGTGTAGACGGGGCCCTCGAGCAGTCCCTCCATCTCGCCGGGGGCGAAGGAGTCGTCGCGGTGCGACTCGGCGTTGCCGAGCACCCCCGGCAGCAGCCGGGCGACGGCCTCGACCACGACGAGCACCGCCACCTCGCCGCCGGCCAGCACGTAGTCGCCGAGCGAGACCTCGAGCACGCGGAAGCGCTCCGCGGCGTCCTCGAGCACCCGTCCGTCGATGCCTTCGTACCGGCCGCAGGCGAAGACCAGCCACGGCTCCTGGGCGAGCTCGAGCGCCATCGCCTGGGTGAACGGGGTGCCGCTCGGGGTCGGGACGAGCAGCACGGGGCGGGTGTCCGCCCCGCCCTCGCCGAGCACCGCGTCCAGTGCTGCGCCCCAGGGCTCGGGCTTCATCACCATGCCGGGGCCGCCGCCGTACGGGCTGTCGTCGACGGTGCGGTGGACGTCGGAGGTCCAGGTGCGCAGGTCGTGGGTCCGGACCGACAGAAGTCCCCGCTCCTGCGCCTTGCCCATCAGCGAGACGTCGAGCGGCGCGAGGTACTCGGGGAAGATCGTGACGACGTCGACGATCACGCCGGGTCCGGCTCGTCGGTCAGGTCGAGAAGCCCCTCCGGTGGCACGATCTCGACGCGGCGGGCAGCCACGTCGACCACGGGGACCATCGCCTTGACGAAGGGGACGAGGACCTCGGCGCCGTTGTCGGTCCGTCGGACGACCAGGACGTCGCCGTGCGGCAGGTGCAGCACGTCGACCACCTCGCCGAGCGGCTCCCCGGTGACGAGCACCGCTGCCATCCCGCGCAGCACGTGGTCGTGGAACTCGTCCTCGTCCTCCGGCTCGGGGATGGCCCGGGCGTCGACCTGCAGCAGCGTCTCGCGCAGCTCCTCGGCGGCGTTGCGGTCGGCGACGCCCTCGAAGGCGACCATGAGCCGGCCGTTCTGCCAGCGGGAGGCCGCGACCGTCAGCGGCCCGCGCTCGGCGGGGTCGGTGAGGAGCGTCGCGCCGGCGGCGAAGCGGGCGTCGGGGTCGTCCGTGCGGACCTGGACCGTGACCTCTCCCTTGATGCCCTGCGGCTTCCCGATCCGCCCGACGACCAGCAGGTCGGGCTCACCCGCAGGCGCGGCGGAGGCCGGAACGGGCGCGACCCCGGCCCCCTGCTCGGGGGACGGGGTCGGCGCGGTCCGGGGTCGGCGCTGCCCGGCGACGCGTGCCACCGGCTAGCGGCTCTCGCGCATCAGGCGTCGGTGTCGACCACGTCGACGCGCACGCCCTTGCCGCCGAGGGCGGTCATGACGGTGCGCAGGGCCTTGGCGGTGCGGCCGTTGCGGCCGATCACCTTGCCGAGGTCCTCCGGGTTGACGCGCACCTCGAGGGTGCGGCCGCGGCGGCCCGTGACCATCTCGACCTCGACGTCGTCGGGGTTGTCGACGATGCCCTTGACCAGGTGCTCGAGGGCGCTCTCCAGCACGGGCTAGGCCTTGTCGGCAGCGTCGGCGTCGGCAGCCGGGGCGTCCTCGGCCGGAGCCTCCTCGGCAGCGGCCTCGGCGGGCGGGGCCGCCTCGGCGGCGAGGGCCTCCTCGGCCTTCGGCTCCTCGGCCTTCGGCTCCTCGGCCTTCGGCTCCTCGGCCTTCGGCTCCTCGGCCTTGGCCTTCGGGGCGGCCTTCTTCTTCGGCGTCGTCGCGGCACCCGCGGCCTCGACGCTCTCGCGAGCGGCAGCCTCGAAGAGCGCCTTGCGGTCGGGCTTGGGCTCCGCGACCAGCATGGGCGGCGGGGCGGGCTCGCCCTTGAACTTCTGCCAGTCACCGGTGACCTTGAGGATCGCGGCGACGGGCTCCGTCGGCTGCGCGCCGACGCCGAGCCAGTAGGCGGCGCGGTCCGCGTCGACCTCGATGAAGGAGGGGTTCTCCTTCGGGTGGTACTTGCCGATCGTCTCGATGACGCGGCCCTCGCGCTTGGTGCGGGCGTCGGCGACGACGATGCGGTAGTACGGCTGGCGCATCTTGCCGAGGCGCATGAGCTTGATCTTGACTGCCACGGGTGTGGGACTCCGGAGGTGAGGTGGGTGGTCGCCGGCGCTGCGCGTGGGGGCACGCGGCCGGAGACGGTCTGCGGACACGCAGGAGGCGGGTAGAGGGCCGTTCCCCTGCGATGGCTCGTCGCACAGTGTGCCAGATCTCCGTCGCAGCCCGGCGCCGGTGAGGTGCCTCACAGCGGCTGCGCGGAGCGGGCTGACGCACCGACACTGATCCGGTGACCGCCGTCCTGGACCAGACCGAGCCGGTCGCCCCGTCGCTGTGGCGGGCCCCCGGGCTCGGCGCGCTGTTCACGGCGTCCACCACCGCGCGGCTGGCCAACGAGGCGGCCCGGGTCGCGATGGTGCTGCTGGTCCTCGACCGGACCGGCTCCCCGGCCCTGGCCGGAGCCGTCGTCGGGGCCCTGACCCTGCCCGCCCTGGTCACCGGACCGCTGCTCGGCGCGTGGCTGGACCGCACGCCGCACCGGCGCGCGGTCTTCGTCACCAACCAGCTGCTCCTGCTGGTCGTCCTCGTCGCGCTGCTGGCAGTGACCGGGACGG
>SCTD01000099.1 GCA_004299215.1 Frankiales bacterium
TGAGGGCGTACGACCCGGCTGATCCGCCCAGCGACGTCGCCACGACGACGACCGACGAGGGCAACGAGGTCCCGTTCGTCGTCCGCGAGGAGACCGGCAACAGCCTGCGCGACCAGTACAAGATCGCCGCGCTCTTCGACCCGGCGCAGCCCGTCGACCCGACCGCCGAGAACCCCGGTTTCGCGAACAAGCTGGTGCTCACGCACGGGCAGAGCTGCGACACGTCGTACGAGATGGGCGCCGCGCCCGCCGTGCTCCTGGAGGACGCCATCTCCCAGGGCTTCGCGGTGGCCTCGCACGCGCTCGACCACGCCGGCCACAACTGCAACATGGTGACGCAGGCCGAGTCGCTGATCGTCACCAAGGAGATGGTCGTGGAGCGCTTCGGGCCGCTGCGCTACACGATCGGCACCGGCTGCTCCGGCGGGTCACTCGTGCAGCAGCAGGTCGCGAACGCCTACCCCGGCGTCTACCAGGGGATCCTGCCGCAGTGCAGCTTCACCGACGCGTGGAGCAGCGCGCAGCAGTACGTCGACTACGTCGGGCTCCGGAACTACCTCGAAGGCCCCGGGTCCCTCGAGGCGGGGATCCTGCCGGCGCAGTGGCCGTCGATCTTCGGCCACGCCAACCCGGTCAACCAGATCAGCTTCACCGAGGTGATCCCGAACAGCGGCGAGCCGACCCGCTCCTGCCCCGGCGTGCCGACGGAGGACGTCTACGACGAGAGCACGAACCCCGACGGCATCCGCTGCACCTTCCAGGACTACATGGTCAACGTCTTCGGCGTCGTCGAGACCGGCCCGGACGCGGGCAAGGCGCGCCGGCCGATCAGCAACGTTGGCATCCAGTACGGCCTCTCGGGTCTGCTGGCCGGGCTCGAGGGTCCGAGCGACCCGACCCGGCCGCCGCTGACGCCGGCGCAGTTCGTCGCCCTGAACGCCGGGGTCGGCGGCTTCGACTACGACTTCAGCCCGATCCCGGAGCGGACCGTGGCCGACCCGCTGGCGCAGGAGCGGGTGTACCGCAGCGGTGCGGTGAACACCGGGGCGCACCTGGACGAGGTCGCGATCATCGACCTCGGCGGACCCGAGCCGGGCGCCTTCCACGACGTCTACCGCAAGTACTCCATGCGCGACCGGCTGGTGCGCGAGCACGGCACCTCGGCGAATCAGGTCTTCTGGGAGGGCCAGACCCCGCTGCTCGGCGACACGTCGTTCGTGACCGACGGCATCCGCGCCATGGACGACTGGCTGGCGGCCGTCGAGGCCGACACCAGCAGCCTGCCGCTGGCGAAGAAGATCCTGGCCGCCAAGGAGAAGGCCGGGGTCACGGACCGGTGCGTCGCCGCGGACGGCACCGACGCGCCGCTCAGCCTCTGCGACAGCACCGTGGACCCGACCATCTTCTCCTCGCCGCGCATCGAGGCCGGCGGCGGCGACCCGCGGGTCGGCTTCACCGACGACCGGCTCGACTGCGAGCTCACACCGCTCGAGAGCTACGACTACGCCGGGCAGTCCTTCACCGAGGTCTTCACGCCCGCCGAGCAGGAGACGCTGAAGGCGACCTACCCGACCGGCGTCTGCGACTACAGCAAGCCCGGCAGGGGGTTCCAGGCCGCCACGACCTGGCTGACCTACCAGGACGCGCGGGGGAACGTGGTCCACGGCGGGCGGCCGCTCGGCGCCGCCCCCGTGTCGGTGCCCTTCCGCGGCGCGGCGACGGGTGCCCGCGGGCCGGGTGTCGCCGCCGGCCAGCTCCCTGCGACCGGCGCACCGGTCCTGCTCGCCGCCGCCGCGGCCGCGCTGCTGGGCGCGGGGGCGGTGCTGCGCCGGCGCCGTGGCGGTGCGCTGTGAGGAAGCCGCTCGCCGCCCTCGCCCTCGGCCTGGTCGTCGTCGCCGGGGCGTTGCCCGTGCCCGTGGCCGGCGCGGCCCCGGCAGGCTCAGCCGTACCTGCCGCCGCCGTACGCGCTCCCGCGGATCTCGCGGCGACGATCGCCGAGCGGAGCCGGTTCTTCGGCGCGGAGAACGTCGACCAGCGCACCGGCGCCCTGCCGCGCGACGAGGTGCACCTGGTCTGGGTCTCCGTCGCCACCTTCGCCGCGGCGATCGACGGCCACGTCGTCCTCTTCGACGCCTACATCCACAAGGGCGAGGAGGAGCGGGCGTACGTCCCCGCCACCACGCAGGACCTGATCTCCCTGCACCCCGAGGCGATCCTGCTCGGCCACGGCCACTACGACCACGGCCAGCTCACCGGCCAGATCGCCGCGGCGACGGGCGCGACCGTGGTCGGCACGCGCGGCCACTGCGAGCAGGCGTCCGCGGACGCGGGGGAGCAGCTCGCCTGCGTCGTCGCCTTCGAGCCGGGCGCGTCCTTCGGGGCGGTGCGGACGATCGACGTGCTGCCGGGCGTGTGCACGACCGCGCTGCTGCACGTCCACTCCGCGGCCGAGCCGCCGGACCCCTCGCGCGACCCGACGAATCCTGCTGTGGGAGTGCCGGACCCGTCGGTCGTCCTGCAGCACCCGCCCGGTCCCGGCACGACGCTCTACGCGCCGGGCGACGAGCACGGCACGGTGCTCTACCAGCTGCGGATCGGCCACTTCAGCCTGACGATGCACGACTCGTCCGGGCCGCTGAAGGAGCAGGCGCCGGAGGTCTTCGACGTGCTGCGCAGCCTGCGGCCGACCGACGTGCAGGTCGGCGCGCTGGTGAGCTTCAACAACCCGACCAACGGCCTGCGGGACGCCGCGATGTACGTCGACGCCCTGCGGCCCGACGTCTTCGTGCCGAACCACCACGACTTCATCGGCGGGGAGTACGGCGGCGCGGACGAGTACGAAGGGCAGCTGGCGACCGAGCTCGAGGACTACGCGGCCGACCCGGAATTGCGCTTCCTCTACGACCCCGTCGACTACGTGCGGCCGGGCATCCTGCGCTTCGACGTGAACGCTCCCCGGTGGGTCGACGACGAGGTGCCCTGCGCGCGCGCTGCCGGCGCGTCCCGGGCCGGCAGCCCAGCCGGCGGCTCGGCCGGCGGGTCGACAGCGGCCGCACCCGCTGTCGCGAAGGTGCCGCTGGCGGCGACGGGGACCGGTCAGCTGCTCACCGGCGCCGGCCTGGTCCTGCTCGCCACGGTGGTCCTGCTGCGTCGCCGGGCGCGCGGGGTCTGACGGCTGGGGGCCGCCCGGATCTATGCTCGCCGGGCCACGGCGACGAGGCCGCTGGCCCGAGGAGGCGCACGTCGTGAAGGTCGGCATCCCGCGCGAGGTCAAGGA
>SCTD01000100.1 GCA_004299215.1 Frankiales bacterium
CCGAGTACGACCCGGTCGCGGTCGCGGGTGACCAGCCGGCGCCGCTCCACTTCCTCCGCAACCGCGTGCTGAGGGCGCTCGGAACGACGCTCCCGGACGTCGAGATCACGCGCCCCGGCGGTCTCGAGGTCGACGAGGTGGCGGTCAGCCCGGTCGGGGCGGCGCTCGCCGTCATCACCCGCTCGACGGGCGGCGACGCGCTGCGCGTCGGCCTGGTCGAGGGCCCGCTCGAGCAGGTGCTGGCCAAGCGCGGTCTGCGCAGCCCCACGTGGGGACCGGGCACACAGGGCGTCTGGCTGCTCGAACCGGGTCCGCGGCCGCTGCTGTGGCGGGTGCCGACGGACGGGCCCCCGCAGGCGGTGCGCTACCCCCAGCCGGCCGGCGCCGGGCCGCTGACGACCATCCAGGTGTCACGCGACGGTGCGCGCATCGCGCTGGTGTTCGGCACGGGCACGGCGGGCCGGCTCTACGTCGGCCGGATCGAGCCGGCCGGCGGTGGCTTCACGGTCACCGGCGCGGACCGGATCGCCCCCGACCTCGTGGCGGTCACCGACGTCGGCTGGCAGTCGGGCACCTCGCTGACGGTCCTCGCGTCGCGGACCGCGGGCGCCCCGCAGCTGCTGCTCTGGACGGTGTCGGTGGACGGGTCCGCCGGGCCGACGCCGGTGCCGCGACAGGGTCTCAACGGCGTGCCGGAGTCGCTCGCCGTCATGCCCGGCCAGCCGCTCGTGGTCGCGGCCACCATGCCCGACGGGCGCAGCCTGCTGTTCCGGGAGAGCGGGGCGCTGCTGCTGCAGACCGACCAGGGCGGGTTCCCCGTCTACCCGGGCTGATCCACAGGTCCGGCGCCCGGCCTTGCCGGGACCACCGGGTCGCTCGCACCGTGGTGACGTGCTCGCCGACCTGCTCGACCTGGTGCTCCCGCGCGACTGCGCCGGCTGCCGCCTCCCGGGGCGCACCCTGTGCGGCGCCTGCGCGGCGGAGCTGGGCTCCCCTCGCCCGCACCGCCCCGACCCGTGCCCGGCCGGGCTGCCCCCGCTCGTCGCTGCGGCGGCGTACGACGGCGCGGTCCGCGCTGCGCTGCTGGCGCACAAGGAGCGCGGCCGGCTCGGGCTGGCCGTCCCGCTCGGCATCGCGCTCGCGGCAGCGGTGCGGGAGCTCGACCCGCCGCGGGGGGCCGTGCTGGTGCCGGTGCCGTCCTCCCCGGCGGCCGTGCGCGAGCGCGGGCAGGACCACGCGCGCCGGCTGGCCGCTGCCGCGGCACGCCGCCTGCCGGGGGTCCGGGCGCGGGCGCTGCTGCTGCCCGCCCGCCGGGTGGCGGACCAGTCCGGGCTGACCAGCCGTCAGCGCGCGGCCAACCTCACCGGGGCGCTGCGCGCGAGGAGGCGCCTGGACGGCCTGCCCGTGGTGGTCGTGGACGACGTGGTGACCACCGGCGCCACCCTGGTCGAGGCGGCGCGCGCGCTCCGGGCGGCGGGCGCCGACGTCGTGGGCGCCGCGGTCGTGGGAGCCACCACGCGGCGGTGGAGCCGTTCACCCGGATGGGCACAACCCCTGTCCATCCGGTCGCCTGCGGTCTAGCGTTGGGAGCGGGCCCCCGTGCGGGGCGAGCCGAGCCGGAGAGGAAGGTGAGCTCCGAGCGGGAGCCGCCACCGCGGTGCGAGAGACGCCCCACCCCCTAGTCACAGGAGGACCTGCGTGGACATCGTCGTCAAGGGCCGGAACGTCGAGGTCCCGGATCACTACCGGGAGCACGTAGCGGGCAAGCTCGCCCCCTCCGAACGGCTGGACTCGCGGGTGATCCGCATAGACGTCGAGCTCATGCACGAGAAGAACCCACGTCAGTCCGAGCGCTGTCAGCGCGTCGAGATCACCTGCTACAGCAAGGGTCCCGTGATCCGGGCCGAGGCCTGCGCCGCCGACTTCTACGCTGCGCTCGACGCCGCGGTGCTCAAGCTCGAGGCGCGGCTGCGCAAGGCGCACGACCGGCGCAGGGTCCACCACGGCGTCCGCACGCCGGCGTCGGTCGCGGAGGCGACCGCCGGCCTGCCCGCCCCCGACCTGCCGCCGGTCGGGGTCAGCCTCAACGGCTCCTCGGCGGAGACGTCGCACGAGACGGTGGCGCTGCTCGACCCCGACGCCGTCGACGACACCGAGACGCTCATCGTGCGCGACAAGACGCATGCCGCGGAGCCGATGACGACGGCCGACGCGCTGCACGAGATGGAGCTCGTCGGGCACGACTTCTACCTGTTCGCCGACGCGGCCACCGGGCTGCCGAGCGTCGTGTACCGCCGGCACGGCTACGACTACGGAGTCATCCGGCTCGCCGCCGGCTGACCGTCGTACGGCACGACAGCTGCGCCGCTCGGGCGATCTCGCCCGGGCGGCGCGGTGCGCGTGCCAGGATGGGACGGTCCCGGTCACACGGGACATGACGCGGTCCCTCTCGGTGCCGCGTCGCACGACGAGCTGGGAGGCCCCTTGTCCGATCTGCCCGAGACGGGTCCTGCCCCCGCGCCCGGCGGTCTGCTGGTCGAGCCGATCCGCGTCCTCGTCGTCGACGACCACGCGCTGTTCCGGCGTGGCCTGCAGATGGTGCTGGAGCAGGAGCCGGACATCGAGGTGGTCGGCGAGGCCAGCGACGGCGCCGAGGCGGTGACGACGGCGGCGGAGACGCTGCCCGACATCGTGCTGATGGACGTCCGGATGCCCAAGCGCGGCGGCATCGACGCGTGCACGGCGATCCACGAGACCGTCCCGTCCAGCAAGATCATCATGCTGACGATCTCCGACGAGGAGGCCGACCTCTACGACGCCATCAAGGCCGGCGCGATGGGCTACCTGCTCAAGGAGATCTCCATCGAGGAGGTCGCGTCCGCGATCCGCGCGGTGCACGGCGGGCAGTCCCTGATCAGCCCGTCGATGGCGAGCAAGCTGCTCACCGAGTTCGCCTCGATGATCAAGAAGACCGACGACCGTCAGCAGGTCCCCACGCCCCGGCTCACCGACCGCGAGATGGAGGTCCTCAAGCTGGTCGCGAAGGGCATGAACAACCGCGACATCGCCAAGCAGCTCTTCATCAGCGAGAACACCGTGAAGAACCACATCCGCAACATCCTCGAGAAGCTCCAGCTGCACTCGCGGATGGAAGCCGTGGTCTACGCGGTGCGCGAGAAGCTGCTCGAGATCACCTGACGGACCCGCTTCCCCGGCGCATCCCCTTCGTTCTCGTACGCCGCGAGGGCGTTCTGCGTCCGAGATCGCAGGGGAAGCGGGAGGTACGACAGGCGTGTCAGCGGCTGAGCATGCGGCCGACGGCGCCCATCAGCTCCTGGACCTGCTCCTCGGGGTCGGCCGGTCCGCCGCCGTGCCCCATCAGGCAGTGCCGGGCGTGCCCGTCCAGCAGGCCGAGGGCGACCTTGTCGAGCGCGGCGCGCACGGCGTTGATCTGGGTGAGGACGTCGATGCAGTAGCGGTCCTCCTCGACCATCCGCGAGATGCCGCGGACCTGGCCCTCCACGCGGGCGAGCCGCTTCTGCAGCTGCTCCTTGCTGGCGGTGTAGCCACGAGTCGTCATGTGCGGAAGATACCCTAAGGGGGTATGGTTGTCTCGAGGACGTCGACCGATGGAGGACATCATGGAGCAGCGCACCTACACCGTCACCGGCATGACCTGCGGGCACTGCGTGGCCTCCGTGACCGAGGAGGTCGGCGAGGTTCCCGGCGTGCAGTCCGTCGACGTGCAGCTCGAGTCCGGCGCGCTCACCGTCACCGGTGAGGGCCTCTCCGACGACGCCGTGAAGGCGGCCGTGGAGGAGGCCGGGTACGCGGTGGCCCCGTGAGGGAGCTGCCCCCCGTCGTCCGGCTCGGTCTGTTCGGGGCCGGGCTCGCCGCCGTCCTGGTCGGCTCGCTCTCCCTCGGACGGGCGACCGGCGACGTGGCTGCGGCGGAGCCCGCTCCGCAGCAGCACGTCGAGCAGGCGCGCGACGCGCCGGTCGTCGACGACGCCGTCACCGGCACCAGCCTGTCCGCCGGCGGCTTGCGGCTCGACGTGGGGACCACCTCGTTCCCGGCGTCGCAGGCGACGACGCTCGACTTCCGGATCCTGGACGGGGACGGCGTCCCGGTGACCGACTTCGACGTCGAGCAGGGCAAGCGGATGCACCTGGTCCTCGTCAGCCGGGACCTGTCCCGGCACGCGCACCTGCACCCCGAGCTCGGCGCCGACGGGACGTGGAGCACCCGGCTCACCCTGGCCCCCGGGGCCTACCGCGCGGTGGCGGACTTCTCCACCGGCGGCGAGCGCCGCAGCCTGGGCGTCGACCTGGCCGCTCCCGGGGAGCTCGAGCTGACGTCGCTGCCGGCACCCGCGAGCAGCGTCACCGTCGACGGGCTCCGGGTCGAGCTGGAGCGCGCCGGGAACCTGCTGTCCTTCACCGCTTTTCGTGGTGACGAGCCGGTCGTCCCGGAGCCCTACCTCGGCGCCCGTGGCCACCTGGTCGCCTTCCGCGCGGGCGACCTCGCGTACGCCCACGTCCACCCCAGCGGGGAGTCCGGCGCGACCACGTCCTACGTCGCGGAGCTCCCCGGCGCCGGCCGCTACCGGCTCTTCCTCGAGCTGCAGGTCGACGGCAGGGTGCGTACGGCGCCGTTCACCCTGGAGCTGTCGTGAGCACCCTCGACCTGCCCGTGCAGGGCATGACCTGCGCCTCCTGCGCGAACCGCATCGAGCGCAAGCTGAACAAGCTCGACGGCGTGACCGCGACCGTGAACTACGCGACCGAGCAGGCCTCGGTGCAGTACGACGAGGCGGTCGTCACGCCGGAGGACCTGGTGAGGGCCGTCGAGGCGGCGGGCTACACCGCCGTGCTGCCGACAGCGGCGCCGCCGGAGCCGGACGAGCCGGTGGACCCCACCCGCGCGCTCCGCCGACGGCTGGCGATCTCGTGGCTGCTCACCCTTCCGGTGCTGGCGGTGTCGATGGTGCCGGCGCTGCAGTTCGACAACTGGCAGTGGGTCGCGCTGCAGCTGGCCACTCCCGTCGTGCTGTGGGGCGCCTGGCCCTTCCACCGGGCCGCGTGGGCGAACCTCAGGCTCGGCACCGCCTCGATGGACACCCTCGTGTCGATGGGCGCCCTCGTCAGCTGGGCGTACTCCGTGGTCGTGCTGCTCACCACCGCCGCCGGCGACACCGGCTTCACGATGGCCTTCGAGCTGCGCGTCGGCTCGCACGGCGACACCCCCGAGCTCTACCTCGAGG
>SCTD01000101.1 GCA_004299215.1 Frankiales bacterium
CCGAAGGCCCCGGGGCACTCCGCCGGGGCCTTCGTCCTGTGCGCGAGCTGGATCTTGCCGCGGAGCGTCTGGCACGCAACACGCCGGCGTGTCGGGTGCCAGACGCTCCCTCGGAAGATCCAGCTCGCGCACAGGACGAAGGCCCCGGCGGAGTGCCCCGGGGCCTTCGGTCGTACGAGGATGCGCTAGCGGAGCTGGACGGGGCGTCCATCGACGACCGCTCCACGTACACTCGACCCCGTCGGCTTCCCCGCCTCTCCCGCCCGCTCAGGAGCCCCCCGCGTGCCCCCAGCACCCGAAGAGATCCCCGACGAGCTCGACCTGCTGCAGCCGGAGCGACCCATCGGCGAGGAGTGCGGCGTCTTCGGCGTCTGGGCTCCCGGCGAGGACGTCGCGAAGCTCACCTACTACGGCCTCTACGCCCTGCAGCACCGCGGGCAGGAGGCCGCCGGCATGGCCGTGTCCGACGGGTCCGCCGTCGTGGTCTACAAGGAGCTCGGCCTGGTCGCCCAGGTCTTCGACGAGCCGACGCTGTCCAGCATGAGCGGCCACCTGGCGATCGGCCACACCCGCTACAGCACCACCGGCGGCGGCACCTGGGAGAACGCCCAGCCGAGCTTCCGCAACCTCGCCACCGGCGGCAGCCTCGCGCTCGGCCACAACGGCAACCTCACCAACACCAGCGAGCTCGCCGAGCGGGTGAAGTCCCTCGACCCGCGCGCGGGGAGCATGGGCGCGACCACCGACTCCGACCTCATCACCACGCTGCTCGCGGCCACCCCGGACGTCAGCCTGGCCGAGGCCGCCAAGCAGGTGCTGCCCACCCTGAAGGGCGCCTTCTGCCTGGTCTTCATGGACGAGCACACCCTCTACGCCGCGCGCGACCCGCACGGCGTCCGCCCGCTGGTCCTCGGCCGCTCCGAGAACGGCTGGGTCGTCGCCAGCGAGACCGCGGCCCTCGACATCGTCGGCGCGAGCTTCGTCCGCGAGGTCGAGCCGGGCGAGCTGCTCGCGATCGACGAGCACGGCGTGCGCAGCGAGCGCTTCGCCGAGGCCACTCCCAAGGGCTGCCTGTTCGAGTACGTCTACCTCGCCCGCCCCGACACCACGATCGCGGGCCAGAGCGTCTACACGACCCGCGTCCAGGTGGGCCGCACGCTGGCGTTCGAGGCCCCGGCCGACGCCGACCTGGTGATCCCGGTCCCCGAGTCCGGCACGCCCGGGGCGATCGGGTTCGCCGAGCAGAGCGGCATCCCGTACGGCATGGGGCTCGTCAAGAACGCTTACGTAGGACGGACTTTCATCCAGCCCAGCCAGACGATCCGCCAGCTCGGCATCCGGCTGAAGCTCAACCCGCTTCGCGAGGTCATCAAGGGCAAGCGCCTGGTCGTGGTCGACGACTCGATCGTCCGCGGCAACACCCAGCGCGCCCTGGTCCGCATGCTGCGGGAGGCGGGGGCCAAGGAGGTGCACGTACGGATCAGCAGCCCGCCGCTGATGTGGCCCTGCTTCTACGGCATCGACTTCGCCACCCGCGCGGAGCTGATCGCGAGCGGGCTGGGCGTGGAGGACGTGCGCGCGAGCATCGGTGCGGACTCGCTCGCCTACGTCAGCCTCGAGGGGCTGACCAGCGCGAGCGCGCAGCCGGCCGACCGGCTCTGCCGGGCGTGCTTCGACGGCGACTACCCGATCGAGATCCCGCAGCGCGACCTGATCGGCAAGCACGTGCTCGAGGGCCTGGCCCGCAGCGCCGGCTTCGAGCACCCGACGACCCACGACCACGCGTCGACGGGGCAGACCGTGGTGCACAACGGCGTCGGACCGGCCGACGAGATGGACGCCGTGCTCGGCGGGCAGGGTGGCGGCGACGCCCTGACGCGCCCGTGAGCCGCGGGGACAGCTACGCCGCCGCCGGGGTCGACATCGAGGCAGGCGACCGCGCGGTCGAGCTGATGAAGGGCACGATCGCCCGCGCCGGACGGCCCGAGGTCGTCGGCGGGCTCGGCGGCTTCGCCGGGCTCTTCCGCCTGGACACGAACAGGTGGAAGAACCCGCTGATCGCGAGCTCGACGGATGGCGTCGGCACCAAGCTGGCCATCGCCCAGGCGCTCGACAAGCACGACACCGTCGGCATCGACCTCGTCGGCATGGTCGTCGACGACCTGGTGGTCTGCGGGGCGGAGCCGCTCTTCATGCAGGACTACATCGCCTGCGGCCAGGTCGTGCCCGAGCGCATCGCCGAGATCGTCGGCGGCATCGCCGCCGGCTGCGAGCTCGCCGGCTGCGCGCTCGTCGGCGGTGAGACCGCCGAGCACCCGGGGCTGATGCCGGCCGACCACTACGACATCGCCGGCACCGGTGTCGGCGTCGTCGAGGAGGACCTGGTCCTCGGACCGGAGCGGGTCCGCGAGGGCGACGTCGTGATCGCGATGGAGAGCAGCGGGCTGCACAGCAACGGGTTCAGCCTGGTCCGCCACGTCCTGCTGCAGGGCGCCCGGATGCGCCTGGACGCCGTCGTCGACGAGCTCGGCGGCCCGCTCGGGGAGCACCTGCTCACGCCGACCCGCATCTACGCCCTGGACTGCCTGTCGCTCATCGCCGAGACCGAGGTGCACGGCTTCAGCCACGTCACCGGCGGCGGGCTGGCGGCCAACCTCGCCCGGGTCCTGCCGCCCCACCTGTCGGCGACACTGCACCGGGGCACCTGGCGGCCGCAGCCGGTCTTCGACCTGGTGCAGACCAGCGGCAAGGTCGAGCAGCCCGAGATGGAGCGCACCTTCAACATGGGCGTCGGCATGGTGGCGCTGGTCGCGCCCGTCGACGTCGACCGTGCGCTGGCGCTGCTGACCGCGCGGCACGTCCGGTCCTGGGTGCTCGGAGAGGTGGTCGCCGGCGACGGCACGGTCACCCTGACCGGCTCGCACCCGGCCTGACCTCCGTGCACCCGTCCGGGGGCGCAGCAAGCACGAAGGGCGGTTCCCCGGCAGG
>SCTD01000102.1 GCA_004299215.1 Frankiales bacterium
GGTAGGTCGACGTGGCCGGCTCGCTCCTCGTTCCCGCCTCGTCGACCGCGTAGACGTAGAGCGTGTAGCTGCCGTCGGTCGCGCGGCTGAGGTCCGCGGTGAACCGGTCGGTGCACGCCTCGTCGGCGATCGTGCGCGTGCCCTGCATGAGGACGCAGCGACCGGTCGTCCCCGGGGGGAGGGTGAACGTCCACGTCGGCGACCGGTCGTTGTCGACCGGCTTCGTGCCGCTGAGCACCAGCAGCGTCGGGCCGTCCGGCGCGAGCGTCGAGAGGGTGTACGGCACGGTCGTCTCGGGACCCGGCGTGCCCGCCTCGGAGACCGCGCGCACGGACAGGAAGTAGATGCCGTCCGGCTGCTCGGACAGGTCGGCCGTGAAGGAGTCGACGCAGGTGTCCCAGTCGGAGATCACGCCCGCCTCGGACGTGAGGCGGCACTCCAGCACCAGGTTGCCGGCCGTCGTGAAGGTCCACGTCGGGGCGGTGTCGTTGCCCGGGCTCGGTGGACCGGTGACACCGACTCCGACCGGGGCGGAGGTGTCGAGGACGTAGGCGGAGACGACCTCGGCGCCGCGGTTGCCGGCGGCGTCGGTCAGCCGCACCACGAGCGCGTAGGTGCCGTCGGTGGCGTCGCTGAGGTCGAGCTGGTCGAACAGCGATCCGGCCGGGGACACGCTGCACGGCGCCCAGTCGCGCAGGACGGAGCCGAAGTAGAGGACGCGGCACTCCGCGGTGGCACCCAGCTCCCCCGATGCGACGGTCCACACCGGCCGCCTGTTCGTCGACGGCGTGGGCGGCGGCGTGATCGTCGCTGCCGCCGGTGCGGTCGTGTCGAGGACGTAGCGGCTCGTGGCGGCCGCGGAGACCTGCCCGTTCGCGATGCTGCGCACCGACAGCGTGTAGGTCCCGTCCGGCTGGTTGAACAGCGCCGCGACGTACTGCGTCGAGCAGGACACCCAGTCGTTCAGCACCGTCGTGCCGCGGGTGAGCCGGCACTCGGTGGCGGTCGCGCTGCTGAACGTCCAGCGCGGCGTGCGGCTGCTGCCGGGCGTCACCGGACCGGTGACGGTCGGTGGCGCCAGCGCGGTGCTGTCGATGACGTGCGTGTCGGTGAGCGCGGCGCCGACGTTCCCGGCCGGGTCGACCGCGCGGACCGTCAGCGAGTAGGTGCCGTCCGGCAGCCCGGTCAGGTCGATCGTGAGAGGGCTTGTGCAGCCGGAGATCTCGCGCACCGCGCCGGTCGGGAACGTGAGCCGGCAGATGAGGGTGCCACCGGGCTCGTAGCTGAAGGTCCAGGTCGCGCTGCGGGACGGCGAGGGCGAGGCGGGCGACGTCACGAGGACGGGGGCGGCCGGACCTGTGGTGTCGAGGACGTAGGTGCCCGTCGCGGCCGGACCGGGGTTGCCGGCGGCGTCGGACACCCGCACGGACAGCGTGTAGGTCCCGTCCGGCAGTCCGGTGAGGTCGACGGTGTACGAGCCGCTGCACGGCACGAAGTCGCTGACGACGGTGCTGCCGGAGGTGACCCGGCACCGCGTCGAGGCACCCGGCTCGACGGTGAAGGTGAACGTCGGTATCCGGCTGCGCCCGGGACTCGCCGGCGTCGTGATGACCGCTGCGGCCGGCGGAACGGTGTCGAGGACGTACGTGCCGCTGCCCACGGGGCTGAGGTTGCCGGCGACGTCGGTGGCGCGGACCTCGAGGACGTACGCGCCGTCGGGGCGGCCGGTGAGCGAGGTGACGTGCGGGAGCGTGCACGGGGCCCACGCGCCGGTGACGCCGTCCGGTCCGCTGAGCCGGCACTCCATGCTCGCACCGCTCTCGACGATCACGCCCCAGCTCGGCGCGAGGTCGCGGCCGGGCGTCTGCGGCGGTGTGACGACCGGCGTCGGCGGTGCGGTCGTGTCCAGCACGTAGCCGCCGCTGGTCGCGGGCTCGCTGACGTTGCCCGCCGCATCGGTCAGCCGCACCGTCACGGTCCAGGTGCCGTCGCGGTCGAGCACCGGCGCGTAGCCGGAGGTGCACGTCACCCAGCCCCCGACGACGACGCCGTCCCGGCTGAGCTGGCACTCCGCGCGCGCCCCCGCCTCGCCGCTCCAGGTGAACGCCGGGCTGCGCAGCTGCGACGGCCCGGTCGGGCCGGTGACGACCACGGCGACCGGGGCCGTCGTGTCGAGGACGTACGTCGCGGCCGTGCCCACGGCGCTGACGTTGCCGGCGAGGTCGGTCGCGCGGGCCTCGAGCACGTAGCCGCCGTCCGGCAGCCCGGTGAGATCCGTGGAGAAGCTGCCGGCGCACGGCGCCCAGTCGAG
>SCTD01000103.1 GCA_004299215.1 Frankiales bacterium
GTCGGCGTCCTCGACTGGGAGATGGCGACGCTCGGCGACCCGCTCATGGACCTCGGCGGCGCGCTGGCCTACTGGGTGCAGGCCGATGACGACGACATGATGAGGATCTCGAAGCGCCAGCCGACCGACCTGCCCGGGATGCCGACCCGCACCGAGGTCGTCGACCACTACCGCTCGCGCACCGGGCTGGCCGTCGACGACTGGACCTTCTACGAGGTCTTCGGCCTCTTCCGGCTGGCCGGGATCGTGCAGCAGATCTACTTCCGCTTCCACCACGGCCAGACTACCAACCCGGCGTTCAAGGACTTCTGGTTCTTCGTGAGCTACCTCGACGAGCGGTGCCGGCGCCTCGCCGGGATCGGCTGATGCCCGTCGTCCTGCTGGTCCGGCACGGCCAGGCGTCGTTCGGCTCCGACGACTACGACGTGCTGTCCGACGTCGGTCGCGAGCAGTCGCGCGTGGTCGGCTCGGAGCTGGCCCGCCGCGCGCTCCGCTCGCCCCTCGTGATGTGCGGCTCGCTGCTGCGGCAGCGGGACACCGCCGAGATCGCCCTGTCCTTCGCCAACCTCGACGTGTCGCCGGCGACCGACGCCCGCTGGGACGAGTACGACCACCTGGACCTGCTCAAGCGCTACGTCGCCGAGGACGCCGCGCACGACGGCACGTCCAAGGGCGTGCAGGTGCTGCTCGACCAGGCGCTCGCGGCGTGGGTGGCGGACCCCTCGGGTGACTGGTCGTCCTTCTCGGGTGGGGCGGTGGACGCGCTCCACGCGCTGGTGGACTCCCTGTCGCCGGGGCAGGACGCGGTGGTCTTCACCTCCGGCGGCGTCATCGCGGCGGTGGCATCCACGCTGCTCGGCGTCGGCTCGGCGGGGGTGGTCGCGCTGAACCGGGTCACCATGAACGGGGCGATCACCAAGCTCGTCGTCGGCGGCGGCGGGATCAGCCTGGTGGCCTTCAACGACCACGCGCACTTCGAGGACCGCCGGGATCTGGTGACCTACCGGTGAGCTCCGGACGGAAGGTCGATGCCACCAGCTGGTTCCGCGAACCCGGCCGCGGCAGGTACGCCCGGCACGAGCGGGAGCGGCGGTTCCTGGTCCGGCCTTCGGTGCCCACCGGCCTCGCGACAAGGCTCATCGAGGACCGGTACCTCGAAGGCACGAGCCTGCGGCTGCGACGGGTGACGTCAGATGGTCGGGCAGTGCACAAGCTCACCCAGAAGGTGCGCACATCCCACGACGACCCCGCCGAGGTGCTCATCACGAACCTCTACCTCTCCGCGGAGGAGCACCAGCGGCTCGCCGCCCTTCCTGGCCATGTGATCGCCAAGACGCGCACGGTGGTGGCGACCACGACTCATGAGTTCGTCGTCGATGACTTCCAGGGGCAGCTGCAAGGTCTGCGCTTGGCCGAGGTCGAGGTCGACGACCTGGCGGCGCCGCTGGACCTCCCCGATTGGGTGGGCGCCGAGGTCACTCACGACGACCGGTACTCGGGTGGGTCTCTGGCCGCCCTGGATCCAGGAGGGCTCGACGCACTGCTCGACCCTCGATGAGTCAGCGGGAGTCCCCAGGGAGACCGACCCAGCAGCGGTGCTGCTGTCGACGGCGGCCGCGCGCCGCCGCCTGCGGTGCGCCGGTCAGGCGTCCAGGCTGACCGGGTCCCAGCGGTAGGGGTCGTCGAGGTCGAGGGTCCAGCTGAGGTCGTTGTGGAGGATGCGTTCGGCGAGCCGGTCGTGGTCCTCGCCGGGCTCGATGTCCAGCGGCGTGACCCAGGGGCCGGGGTCGTCGGGGAGCAGGTCCAGGTTGTCGAGCTCGTCGTCGAGCTGGTCGGGGCTGAGCTGGTCCCAGGGGTGCGGGCCGGGGATCGGCGGCGGCTGGCGCAGGGCGGGGTGCGGTGGCTGGTGCGGGCTCGGCGACCACCAGCGTCGGCCGGTGGGGTCGGTCCAGCTGACGGTCGCGTCGCGGCGGCGGGTCTTGGTCCAGCCGAGCTGCTTGATCTGGTGGTGCCGGCGGCAGCAGGGGCCGAGGTTGCAGGCGCAGGTCGGGCCGCCGTTGTCGTCGCCGGTCCAGGCCTGGTCGTGCTCGGCGTCGCAGCGGACGGCTGTGGCGCCGCAGCCGGGCCACTCGCAGTGAGGGGCGCGGATCTCGAGCAGCCGGCGGAGTCGCCGGCCGACCCGGTAGGGGCCGGGCGTGCCGGCCGGGTGCGGGCCGCGCAGGGCCGCGGTCGCGAGCACGACGTCGTCTTCGAGCTCCCGGCCGCGCGCCGCGGGCAGCGACTGCCGAGCCTCCGTCACGCCGGTCGTGCGGTGGTCGACGGTCGGTTCGTACTGATCGTCATGCTGCGAATCGGGCCCGCCAGGGCTGCTCTCGCGCACGGCGATCACGACGGGGTTGCCGTCACCCTTCTGCGGGTGGTCCAGCGGATGCCGGGGGTACCGCTCCGTCGGCGGCGACAGCGCCTGCAGGGTCAGCAGCGCCTGCCGGACGGCGTGCGGGTCACCCCGGCCGAGCTGGACAGTCCGTTCCCCGACGGCGACCGGGACGCCGCGGTCGTCGACCCAGACCGGTCGCAGTCGCGGGGCAGTGAGCAGGATCTGCCCGGTCAGGTCGGGTTCGAGCGGGCCGTGCCCGACCAGCTCGGCGGTCTCCTCGGTCGTGCCCAGCCCGGCGCCGATCGGCAGCAGCACGCTGACCTCGGCGCCGCACGGCACCGGCGTCCCGGGCAGGCAGCCGCACGGCGCGGCGCCCGCCGCCCGCAACCCGCCGGTGCACGCGCCGGCGGCGGGCGGGTCGGTGTTCGGGTCGAGCGGGGTGTCGTTCGGCACGATCGGCAGCTGATCGCGGCCCAGCAGCAGGTCCCGGAACGCATCGAACCGGCGCTGATCGGCAGTCCGGTCGTCCTGCGACCCCCAGGGCAGGCTCCGGGCCGCGATCCGGGCGCCGATCGCGACCCGGTCCGGACCGGACAGACCCGCCGCGAGCAGGTCGTGCAACCCGTCCGCCCGCGCCCGGAACTCCACCCTGCGGTCCTGCTGCGCCTCCCGCCGGCGCCGCTCA
>SCTD01000104.1 GCA_004299215.1 Frankiales bacterium
AGGACACCAGCTGGAGCAGCGACTGGACGCTCGGCAGTGTCCAGGGCCACACCGAGACGACCGTGCTCGGCACGAGAAGCTTCGCCGTGGCCGGCAAACGCTTCGCCTGCTACGAGCTGCACTCCCGTTCCACCTACCGCGGTGATGCGCAGGGGACGCAGGACACCACGTCCTGCTGGATCGCCGAGCTCGGCATGGTCGGCACCGAACACCAGGTGTTCAAGGGCAGCTACAACGGCGTGCCCTTCGACAGCGACGTCACCACAACCCTGCAACGCACTCCCTGACCCCTCTGCACCTCGACGCGCAGCCGCCGAGGTCGGCCGGCCGGTGTCAAGAAGAAGGACGTCGGCGACGGGGAGGGCGTCGCGGTCGGTCGCCCTGAAGGGGCGACTGAGGTTGCCAGTCGCCGTTCCATCCCTCCGGGTCGCGCGGCTCAGGCGACGCGCTACCCTTCGCGCCGCTCCGGAAGGCCCACATTCGCCGGGTGCGGCTGCACGACGGTCGCCACGCCTGCTGGCTACTGGCTGGCGAGGAACTCCATCCGCGCCTGGCACGCGAGAGGTCCGATCCTGGGATGCGCCCGCGACCCGCACGTACGAGCCGCAGACCGGGCAAGTCGTAGATCTTGATCTAGGCAAAACGTAGATTTCAAGCTAGGGCAGTCCAGGTCGCCACCACAGCCTTCCGGTTCGACGAGGACGCGAACGCGCGTGCCGCCGTGACGCTGAACCCGGATGCGCTGTTCGCCCAGCCCACCCCCATCCTGTTCGACGAGTGGCAGGTCGAACCGGCCATCTGGAACCGCGTCCGCCGGCAGGTCGATGACCGGGGAGAACGGGGCCTGTTCATCCTGACCGGATCCGCCACGCCGCGGGATGACACGACCCGGCACTCCGGCGCAGGGCGGATCGGCACGATCCGGATGAGACCGATGAGCCTGTTCGAGTCCGGGCACTCCAACGGCCAGGTGTCCGTCGCGGCCCTTCTCGAAGGACAGACCTGCACGGGACAGGCCACCGAGCTCTCTGTGCCGGAGCTGATGGAACGCGTCGTGATCGGAGGGTGGCCGGGCCTCATCGGCGTCGGAGAAGCGGATACGCCGGGCGCCGGCCCGACGGAGTCCACGTCATCCCGATCACCTCACTCGGGCCTTGACCCCTGCGTTCCGGCGGGCCGCAATCAGGCCGTTAGACATACGAGTTAGACAGGTGAGCCAGCGGGACACAGCATCACGTTCGACCTGTGATCGCGCTGAAAAGTCATTTTCTGAGCGTGAACTCGTCGCCTCGACGCGCTCAGCAAGACATATGAGATCACGTGGCACCAGTGGCAGGCGGCGTAGCCGATGGACAGCAGCACGGGCACGCCGCGCCGCTCCGCCTCCGCGAAGGCCTCCGGCGACCACTCCCACCAGTCGACCGGGTTGTCCTTGTGCTGCAGGAGGTACGGGCTGGTGGACGAGGCGAGGCGGTTGGGCATGCTGGTCAGCATGCCCGGGCCGCTGCAGGTGACGCCCCGCCTGGTCGTGCCCGAGGCCGAGCTCTCCTGGCGGTTCTCGCGCTCGTCGGGTCCGGGCGGCCAGGGCGTCAACACGACGGACAGCCGCGCGGAGCTGTCCTTCGACGTCGCGCGGTCCCCGTCACTGTCGGCGCTCCTGCGCGGCCGGGCGCTGGAGCGGCTCGCCGGCCGGCTCGTCGACGGCGTGCTCACGGTCGCCGCGAGCGAGCACCGCAGCCAGCTGCAGAACCGCGAGGCCGCCGAGCAGCGGCTCGTGGCGCTGCTGCGCGAGGCCGTCGCCCCGCCGCCCGCACCGCGCCGCCCCACCAGACCCAGCCGCGGGGCCAAGGAGCGCCGCCTGCAGGAGAAGAAGCAGCGCGGGGAGATCAAGAAGGGCCGCTCCGGCCGGCACGACGACTGACCGGTCGTACGCCGTCCCTCCCCCGGCGCTGGACGTCGCGGCCAGCACAGTTGGGGCGCGCCGCGCGGTGACTGTCCGGTGTGGTCGTCAGCCCACCAGCGCGACCGCGCGCCGGAACCAACCGTCCGCGACGGTGATCCACGCGCACCCTCAGGTGGATCTGCCCCGGGAATCCACTCCAGGATCCGCGTGGATCACCGGGTCGTGGGGTCGTCCGCCTCGTCGTCCTCGCGCGTCTGGTCCGGGAACTCGCGGGGCAGCCGCTTGATGCGCATGTTCATGTTCCGGATGAGCAGGAACGTCGCGACGATCATCAGCAGCAGGATCACCAGGCCGATCGGGCCGGCGCCGATGCCGCCCTCCTCCTCCTGCGCGCGAGCAGCCAGGGCGATCACGGCGCCACCCGCTCACGGACGCCGGCGAACAGGTCGTCCTCCGGGATCGACGTGTCGACCAGCGAGCGGGCGAGCTGGAAGTCCTCGTACGGCCAGGTCTCCTGCTGCAGCTCGATCGGCACGGCGAACCAGCGACCGGTCGGGTCGACCTGCGTGGCGTGGGCGATGAGCGCGGCGTCGCGCACCGGGAAGAAGTCCGAGCAGGGCACCGAGGTGGTGAGCCGCTCCGCGTCGCCCTCCTTGTCCTCCCAGTTGACGAGCCACTCGGCGTAGGGGGAGTCCATCTTGGCCGCGAGCATCGCCTGGTGGAGCTTCTCGAGCCGGCTCTTGTGGAAGGTGAGGTTGTAGTAGAGCTTCAGCGGCTGCCAGGGCTCACCGGCGTCGGGGAAGCGCTCGGGGTCGCCGGCCGCCTCGAAGGCCGCGACGGAGACCTCGTGGCAGCGGATGTGGTCGGGGTGGGGGTAGCCGCCGTTCTCGTCGTAGGTCGTCATGACGTGCGGCCGCTGCTCGCGCACGACGCGTACGAGCGCCTCGGTCTGCTCCTCGAGGTCGCCCGTGGCGAAGCAGCCCTCGGGCAGCGGCGGGAGCGGGTCGCCCTCCGGCAGGCCGGAGTCGACGAAGCCCAGGAACACCTGCCGCACGCCGAGGATCTCGCGGGCGCGGTCCATCTCGGCCGCGCGCACGGCGGTGATGTTCTCCTGCACCTCGGGCCGGTCCATCGCGGGGTTGAGCACGGACCCCCGCGAGCCGTCGGTGAGGGTGACCACGAGGACGTCGACGCCCTCGGTCGCGTAGCGCGCCATCGTCGCGGCGCCCTTGCTCGACTCGTCGTCGGGATGGGCGTGCACGCACATGAGGCGCAGCTGCTGGTCTGTCATGCGGGGTCCCCGCGGCGTTCTGAGCGCAGCGAGGAATGTCGTGGGGTGCTCACCGCTGGTGCCTCCGAATCGGTTCGAGGGACCATCGTCCCGCACCCCCCAACAACCGCGCCCACCGATGGAGTCCCGTGACCTCCCCCACTGCCGCCCGACGCCGTCCCGAAGGGCGGTACGACCCGCCGTCGCGGCTCGCGGCGCGGCTGCTGGCGGTGCTGATGACCGTGCTGCTGCTGGCGCTGGTCGCCGCCGTCGGCAACCTGATCTACCGCGGGACCGGAGGCGACGACGTCGAGGCCCGCGTGCTGACGTTCTCGGCGCAGGGCGACGACATGCGGATGGAGCTCGAGGTCAGCAAGCCGTCCGGGTCGCGGGCCTACTGCGTGGTGCGCTCCCGCACCCGCGAGGGCGTCGAGGTGGGCCGCGAGGTCGTCGTCGTCGACGCCGTCGGCACCCCCCAGGACACGGTCCGGCTCACGCACGTGCTCGCGACGAGCGGCCGACCTGCCACGGCCGAGGCCGGCCGGTGCAGCGCCTCCCCGATCTCGCTGCCCGTGCCCGGCGTCACACCTGAGCCGTAGCATCGGAGCTTCGGACCCCGAGCCCAGGAGGGCACGATCATGACGACCACGTCTGGCCAGCAGACCACCTGGCTCACGCAGGAGGCCTACGACCGGCTGTCCGCCGAGCTGGAGGAGGCCAAGGGCCCCCGCCGCGCGGACATCGTCGCCAAGATCGAGGCTGCCCGCGACGAGGGCGACCTCAAGGAGAACGGCGGCTACCACGCGGCCAAGGACGAGCAGGGCAAGCTCGAGGCCCGCATCCGGCAGCTCACCGACCTGCTGCGCAACGCCAAGGTCGGCGAGGCGCCGCCGGACGACGGCATCGCCGAGCCGGGCATGGTCGTCGAGGTGCGCTACGAGGACGGCGACGTCGAGCGCTTCCTCATCGGCTCGCGCGAGGACAGCGCCAGCGACCTGCCGATCTACTCCGCGAACAGCCCCCTCGGCCTGGCCCTGACCGGGCACAAGGTCGGCGACACCGTCAGCTACACGCTGCCGAACGGCAGCTCGATGACCGTCGAGCTGCTCTCCGCGGAGCCCTACTCCGGCTGAGGAGGCCCTGCATGAGCGAGCCCGACGAGTTCCCGGTCGAGGCGGTCGACCACCTGCGCTTCGCCGTGGGCAACGCCCGCCAGGCGGCGCACTTCTACTCGACCGCCTTCGGGATGCGGGTGACCGCCTACCGCGGCCCGGAGACCGGCTCGCGCGAGCTGGCGGAGTACGTCCTGGAGTCCGGCGGCGCGCGCTTCCTCATCAGCGGGCCGGTCGTGGCCGGCACCTGGGTCGGTGAGTCGGTCGCGAAGCACGGCGACGGGGTGGTCGACATCGCGCTGCGGGTGCCGGACGCCGAGCGGGCCTTCCGCGTCGCGGTCGAGCGCGGGGCGACCCCGCTCGCCGAGCCCGAGCTGTCCGAGGACGAGACCGGCAAGGTGGTCACCGCCGCGATCGCGACCTACGGCGAGACGCGGCACACCCTGGTCGAGCGGTCCGCGTACTCCGGCGCCTTCCTGCCCGGCTTCGTCCCGCGCGACCCGCTCGTCGCCCCGCCGGAGAAGCGGCTCTTCCAGGCGGTCGACCACGTCGTCGGCAACGTCGAGCTCGGCCAGATGGACACCTGGGTCGCCTTCTACAACACGGTGATGGGCTTCCAGAACATGAAGGAGTTCGTCGGCGCGGACATCGCGACGGAGTACTCCGCGCTGATGAGCAAGGTGGTCGCCGACGGGCACAAGAAGGTGAAGTTCCCGCTCAACGAGCCCGCTCTCGGCAAGCGGAAGTCCCAGATCGACGAGTACCTCGAGTTCTACGGCGGCCCCGGCGTGCAGCACGTCGCGCTGGCGACCAACGACATCCTGCGCACTGTCGACGAGATGCGGGCCCGCGGCATCGAGTTCCTCGAGACGCCGGACTCCTACTACGACGAGGCGCTGGTCGAGCGGGTCGGCCCGGTGCGCGCGCCGATCGAGGAGCTCCGGTCGCGCAAGATCCTGGTCGACCGCGACGAGGACGGCTACCTGCTGCAGATCTTCACCAAGCCGGTGCAGGACCGGCCCACGGTGTTCTTCGAGCTGATCGAGCGGCACGGCTCGCTCGGCTTCGGCAAGGGCAACTTCAAGGCGCTGTTCGAGGCGATCGAGCGCGAGCAGGAGCGTCGCGGCAACCTCTGACCCCCGCCACGTTCAGCGCCTCGTGGTGCCCCGCTGTCACGTGATCAGCCGACGTCGACGGCGTACGACGCGGCGGCCAGGGCCTCGAGCACGTCCGCCGCGTGGTCGCCGCCCCGGGTCTCGAGCTGCAGGCTGACCTCGACCTCGTCCACGTGCAGCCCCTGCCCGGTCCGGGAGTGCTCGACGTCCAGGACGTTGGCGCCGCTGTCACCGAGCACGCCGAGCAGCCGCGCCAGCTCGCCCGGCCGGTCCGGGATGCGCACCTGCAGCGACAGGAAGCGACCCGCGGCGACCAGCCCGTGGCGCACGACCTTCGTGAGCAGCAACGGGTCGATGTTGCCGCCGGACAGCACCACCACCACCGGCGGCTCGAAGGCCGTGGGGTCCTCCATCACCGCGGCCAGACCTGCCGCCCCGGCCGGCTCGACGACCAGCTTGGCCCGCTCCAGGGCCAGCAGCAGCGCCCGTGACAGCGCCTCCTCGTCGACCGCGTCGTCA
>SCTD01000105.1 GCA_004299215.1 Frankiales bacterium
CAGCGGCGGCGAGGACGGCGGCGCGGGCGTGCCGGCCGGCGCCCGGTCCGCCGCGGTCGGCGGCCCGCCCGGAGCGGGCCCCGCCAAGCCCGGCCAGGCCGGGCCGGGACCGGTGCCCGTACCCGGCCCCGTCCCCGCGGGCGGCGACGAGGCGCCCGGTGGCCCTGGCGGGCTGCGCGCCGTGCCGCCGCTCGCCGCCGGCGGCACGCCGGTCGGCCCGTTCACAGCTGTCCCGTCACCCGACTCCAGCGGCGACGACGCCGACCGCTAGCCGATGACCCCCCGTCGGGAGCCGCGCCGAGGCGGTCCCGTCTCCCTGTCCCAGTCGCGCCGCTACGCTGCACGCGCCGCTCGCCCCCACGCCGGAGGACCCACCACGTGATCGTCATCAGCGGGGCTCTCGTCCTCGTCGCCCTCGTCCTGCTCATCATCGGCGTCGTCGGACCGGACCTCAGCTTCGTCTACGCGTCCATCGTGGTCAGCCTGGTCTCGCTGGTCTTCCTCGTCGTCGGGATCCTGCAGCGTCGCGGCGAGACCGCGCCCGCCGCCGAGACCGCTCCCGCACCGCCGACGCCGGCGGCCGCGGAGGGTCTGGCCGCCGTGGTGCCGGCCCAGTCCGGTGCCGCCCGCGCCGCCGCGCAGGAGCCGCCGGCTGCGGCGTCCGCCGCCGCCGAGACCGCGCCGAGCGGCACGGTCCTGGTGGTCGAGGGGCGTCCCCGCTACCACGTCGAGGCCTGCCGCTACCTCTCCGGCAAGGCCGCCCAGGGCGTCGACGTCGCCGAGGCCCGCGACGAGGGCTTCAGCCCCTGCGGCGTGTGCAAGCCCGACGAGGCGCTCGCCGCCCGGGCGTCGGCCGTCGACGAGTCGGTCACGGAGGAGATCGCCCTCGACGAGGTCGCGGTCGAGGAGCCCGTGGCCGAGCCGGTCGAGGAGGCCGAGGTCCCGGTCCGCCGCGGTCGGGCCGCTGCCGGCGCGCGCACGGCAGCCCCCGCCACCCGCGCCGTGAAGGCGCCGGCCGTCACGGCCGCCACCAAGCCCGCCGCCGCGAAGGCCCCGGCGCGCTCGGCGCGTACGGCCAAGGCGGCAGCTCCCGTGGCGGCAGCCGCCCCCGCTGCTCCCACGAAGGCAGGCCGGGCCGTGAAGGCGCCGAGCAAGGCTGCTGCCGCTGCTGCCGCCTCCACTCCGGCCGCGGCTGCCGCGGTCAAGCGTCCCGCCGGCGTCGTGGTGATCCCGGACCGCGGCAAGTTCCACAAGCCCGACTGCCGCTTCGTCCGCGACGCCGCCGACGCGGAGTCGATGAGCCGCGCCGCGGCCGGTCGCGCCGGCTACGCCGCCTGCGGGGTGTGCAAGCCCTGACCGGCCTGACCTGGGGCGCTACCGACCCGGGTCAGTAGCCCCCGCCGGCGCGCAGGTCGGAGCGGAACGGATCCCGCGGCGGCGGCACGGGCAGCGACAGCGCGTCGCGCGGAGCCTCCACCCCGGCCAGCGCCAGCACCCGGTCCAGCAGCGACTGCGGGGTCTCGCCCCCCTCGTTGCCCTGCGTGGTCACCAGCACCCGGTAGACCGTGATGTAGTGCCGCGTCGGGGTGTCGTACGACCAGTCGACGGAGCCGAGGTGCTGCGCGTCGCCGTGCCGGCCGAGCAGGCCGTTCCAGGGGCCGCTCCAGACCTGGATGCCGGCCGGCCCGGCCGAGAAGCAGCCGCCGCGGGAGACGTCCTGCCGCTCGGCCGCCGCCAGCAGCGCGCGGGCCCCCCGGTCGGGGAGCACGATCGCCGGGCGGACCTGGGTGGCGATGGACGGGGAGGCCGCGCTGGGGCGGGTGAGCCGGAAGGAGCGGTGCTTGATGTCGGGCTCGACTCTGGTGAAGGTCACCGGATCCTCCGGGGGGCTGCGGGACTGCTCCGGGTGGAGCAACGGGTGGTGTCACCAGGACCATCGGCGCCGGGCCAGCACGAACTGACGGGGCCGATCAGGTGATCCTGCGGCCCGGCTGTAACGCCGCCGTACGGAGCAACCGGGACAGATCCGGACAGCCCGCCGCGGGTCAGCCGCCGGCGACCCGCAGCCAGAAGCGCAGGCCGAGCTCGGGGTCCGCGTGCTGCTTGAGGTCGGCGGTGGGCTCGGCCGCGGTCACCGACACCGCGAGCACCTCGTCCGCGAGCCGGCTCTGGCCCTCGACCAGCGCCTCGGCCAGCTCGCCGTCGGCGGCCCACCACAGCTCGATCCGGTCGCTGACCTCGAGGCCGGTGGACTTGCGGGCCTCCTGCACCAGCCGGACCGCCTCGCGGACCAGGCCGGCGCGGCGCAGCTCGGGCGTGATCTCCAGGTCGAGTGCGACCGTCTCGCCCGCGCCGCTCGCGACGGCCCAGCCGGTGCGTGGCGTCTCGGTGACGACGACGTCCTCGGGGGAGAGCGGGACGGTGCGGCCCTCGACCTCGACCG
>SCTD01000106.1 GCA_004299215.1 Frankiales bacterium
GGCAGCCCCTTGATGGGCTCGACCAGGATCTCGTCGCCCAGGTCCTTCACCAGCACCTTGCAGGCCAGCCGGTTGACGCCGTTGATGCGCATCGCGTCGGAGCCGCAGACGCCGTGCGCGCAGGAGCGCCGGAAGGTCAGCGACCCGTCCTGGTACCACTTGATCTGGTGCAGCGCGTCGAGCAGGCGGTCGCCCTTCTCGACCGGCACCTCGAAGCTCTGCCAGTTCGCCTCGGGGTCGACCTCCGGGTCGAAGCGGCGCACCTTGACGGTGACCATCCGCTGGTGGTCGGCCGCAGCCGGAGCTGCCGCGGGGCGGTCGTCGACAGCAGTCATCAGTACTTGCGCTCCATCGGCTGGTATCGGGTCTGCACGACCGGCTTGTAGTCGAGCTGCACGTCGGACTGGAAGCCGGGCGTGGCCTTGTAGGCCATCGTGTGGCGCATGAAGTTGACGTCGTCGCGGTTCGGGTAGTCCTCGCGGAAGTGGCCGCCGCGCGACTCGTTGCGCGCCTTGGCCGAGACGACCAGGCACTCGGCCAGGTCGAGCAGGAAGCCGAGCTCGACGGCCTCGAGGAGCTCGGTGTTGTAGCGCAGCCCGCGGTCGGCGACGCCGACCCGCAGGTAGCGCTCCTTGAGCGCCGCGATGTCGATCTCGGCCTGCTTCAGCGTCGCCTCGGTGCGGTAGACCGAGGCGTTCGCGTCCATCGTCTCCTGCAGGTCGGCGCGGATCCGCGCGACCAGCTCGGTGCCACCGCCGTCACGCAGCCGCTGCAGCAGGGTGAGCGTGTCGGCCTCCGGTGACGGCGGCAGGTCGACGAAGTCGTGGCTGTTGGCGTACGCCGCAGCGGACAGCCCGCCCCGTCGCCCGAAGACGTTGATGTCGAGCAGGGAGTTCGTGCCGAGCCGGTTCGCACCGTGGACCGACACGCAGGCGACCTCGCCCGCGGCGAACAGTCCCGGAACGACGTCGGTGTTGTTGCGCAGCACCTGGGCGTCGATGTTCGTCGGGACGCCGCCCATCGCGTAGTGCGCGGTCGGCTGGATCGGGATCGGGTCGGTGTACGGCTCGATGCCGAGGTAGGTGCGGGCGAACTCCGTGATGTCCGGGAGCTTCGCGTCGAGCTGCTCCGGCGGCAGGTGCGTGAGGTCGAGCAGCACGTGGTCGCCGGCGGGCCCGCAGCCGCGGCCCTGGCGGATCTCGGTGTAGATGGCGCGGGCGACCATGTCGCGCGGCGCGAGGTCCTTGATGGTGGGGGCGTAGCGCTCCATGAAGCGCTCGCCGTCCTTGTTGCGCAGGATCCCGCCCTCGCCGCGGGCCCCCTCGGTGAGCAGGATGCCCATCTTCCAGATGCCGGTCGGGTGGAACTGGAAGAACTCCATGTCCTCCAGCGGCAGGCCCTTGCGGTAGACGATGCCCATGCCGTCGCCGGTGAGGGTGTGCGCGTTCGACGTGACCTTGAAGACCTTGCCGAAGCCGCCGGTGGCGAACAGGACCGCCTTGGCGTGGAAGACGTGCAGGTCGCCGGTCGCCAGCTCGTACGCCACCACGCCGCTGGTGACCTGCTGGCCGTCGACCTCGGTCAGGGCCAGGTCGAGCACGTAGAACTCGTTGAAGAAGTCGATGTCGTGCTTCACGCACTGCTGGTAGAGCGTCTGCAGGATCATGTGACCGGTGCGGTCGGCCGCGAAGCAGGAGCGGCGTACGGCGGCCTCGCCGTGGTTGCGGGTGTGCCCGCCGAAGCGGCGCTGGTCGATCCGGCCCTCGGGCGTGCGGTTGAACGGCAGGCCCATCTTCTCCAGGTCGAGGACGGCGTCGATGGCCTCCTTGCACATCACCTCGGCGGCGTCCTGGTCGACGAGGTAGTCGCCGCCCTTGACCGTGTCGAAGGTGTGCCACTCCCAGTTGTCCTCCTCGACGTTGGCGAGGGCGGCGCACATGCCGCCCTGCGCGGCGCCGGTGTGGGAGCGGGTCGGGTAGAGCTTGGTCAGCACGGCGGTGCGACTGCGCTGCCCGGCCTCGAGCGCGGCGCGCATGCCGGCGCCACCGGCGCCCACGATGATCGTGTCGTAGCGGTGGTGGTGGACGTTGGTCATGGAGAGCGCGCTCCCTAGCCCGTGATGTCGGGGTCGAAGGTGAAGATCACGAGCGTGCCGAGGACCAGCACCAGGAACGACGACGTGTAGAGCAGCATCTTCAGCCAGAAGCGGGTGCCGTCGCGCTCGGCGTAGTCGTTGATGATCGTGCGCAGGCCGTTGGTGCCGTGCAGCATGGCCAGCCAGAGCTGGACCAGGTCCCAGGTGCGCCAGAAAGGCGAGGCCCAGCGGCCGGCGACGAAGCCGAAGTTGATGCGCTGCACGCCGTCGTCGAGCAGCAGCATGATGAACAGGTGGCCCAGCACGAGGAACACCAGCAGCAGGCCCGAGATCCGCATGAAGACCCAGGCGTACATCTCGAAGCTGGTGCCGCGGCGGGTGGTCGAACGGGTGCGGCGGCTGCGCGGGGCCTCGAGCCCGAGACCGCCCGGCGTCTCGGGGCCGGTGTCGGCGACGGCGGTCACGTGGTGCTCCCGAACAGCTCGGCCACGGTGTGCTCCACCATGCGCCAGGTGGCCGGGACCATGACGACGAGCAGGATGCCGACCACGGCGTACGTCATCTGCTTCTGGTAGCGCGTTCCCTTCGCCCAGAAGTCGATGAGCATCACGCGGATGCCGTTGAGGGCGTGGAAGAGCACCGCGCCGACGAGGCCGACCTCCATGAGGTTGACCAGCGGCGTCTTGTAGGTGTCCATGATCCGGTCGTAGGAGTCGGGGGAGACCCGGACCAGGGCCGTGTCCAGCACGTGGGCGAAGAGGAAGAAGAAGATCAGCACGCCGGTGACGCGGTGCGCCACCCAGCTCCACATGCCCTCGCGCCCCCGGTAGAGGGTCCCTGCTGGTGCCTGCACCGCGTCGCCTTCCCGCCTGACCAGGCGCTCACCTGGATCGGGTCATGCTATCGACGGCTCCGCGGCCTGGCGC
>SCTD01000002.1 GCA_004299215.1 Frankiales bacterium
CCGCGATCGCCAGCGGGGCCTGCTCCAGCTCGTCGAGCGATACGGACAGCCAGACCAGCGGGACGACGAGCAGCGGAACCGCGCCGCGAGGAACCGATCCGCGCTTGGCCAGCAGGAGCACCGGCACGACGAGCAGGGCCGTCGTCACGAGGAATGACGTCAGAGTGAGGATCGCCGGGATCTCCGCGGCCTCGTGACCGGGAGCGTCCTCCGGCAGCCGGACGAAGGCCTCGTCGACACCTGGTCGCAGGAAGGCTGAGGAGTAGAGGAGGAAGAAGCCGGTGAGCGAGGTCGTCAGCGCCAGTGAGAGGAGCTCGGGCAGCCGGGCGGGCAACCCCGCCGCGCCGTCCGGAGCGCTCCATGCCCCGCGTAGCGGTGCGGTGAGCAGCAGGGTCCCGCCGAGGAACAGCGTCAGGTGGCTCGGCGACAGCAACGCGTCGATGCCGACCTCCACCCCAAGGGTCTCGTGCCAGAGCAGGTCCGCGGCGCCGCCGAGCGCGAACACGACGACCCCTACACCTGCCAGCGGGTAGCCGACCGGCAGCGAGCGCAGGGCGTGCAGCGGGTGCAGCAGCCCACGTGACGGCGTGACGCCGCGCCGCAGTCCGAGCACGGCTACCCACAGCGCGGTGGCAGCGAAGCCGGAGTACAGCGCCCCGTGCCAGGGAGTGAAGAACCCCTCCAGCTCAGGGACGTTGAAGTGGGCCCAGCCGTCGGAGAACAACGCGAGGATGAGCCAGGTGCCCGCTGCTGAGGTGATGAGATCTTCGCTGCCGCGGGCGCGGCTGGCAACAGGCACAGGTACTGCTCGATCGAGCGCAGGCACGACGGCTCCCTCTTTCGTGGGGGTAACCATATATACCCCCCGGGGGTAAGGTTGTCTACCGGCTGTCTTGACGCAACGCCCATGGCGTCCGTGCTCAGCGGAGGCCGGCCGCCCAGCGCACCAGGCAGTCGCGGCTGCAGAAGGCGATCTCTTCGCCCTCTAGGCGAACTGTGGCTGCCGCCGCCCCCGCCGCGACTGCCATCCCGCAGGCAGGGTCGATCTGCCGCTGCTCTGGGTGCGGGCACAGCTCGAGCTCCACCACGTCCACCGCGTCAGGGAGTCCCTTGAACTGGACTGCGCCGAGAGGGCTCCTGGGCCAGCGGTCGTCGACGAGGTCGTCGGCGAAAGCCGCCGTCGCCAGCACCTGGCCGCCGTGCGCCTGTGCGGCAACCCGGGCAGCGATGTTGACGGTTCCGCCGAAGATGTCGCCGGCGCGCAGCAAGACCGGACCAACGTGCAACCCGACCCGAAGGACGGGAAAGGCCGGCTCGGCGTCGAGTCGCACACACACCCGCGCGGCGAGTGCGGCCAGTGCATCGGGATCCGCGCTGTGCACGAGGACCGCGTCACCGATGCTCTTCACGAGCACGTCATCGTTCCCCAGGGCGTCGCGGACCACGGCACAGAACCGGTCCACGACATCCGCGGCCGCCTCGTCGCCGTGGACGTCGGTGAGGGACGTGTACATGGCCAGATCAAGGAAGCCGACGGCGCGTACGAGCTGCGTCACACCGTCCCCTCACTCCGGCCTGTCGCCGCCAGCGTACGGGTGAGCGGCTCCTGCGCCGTCACCATGACCGCCTCGCGGGGACGTCAGCGGGACGAGGGCCTGGCCGGGGGGCGGCAGGGACACGACAGCCAGCTGACCGCGACTGTCGAGCCACCGGTCGAGCTCATCCTGGTCCAAGGGAGGGGACCACAGGAAGCCCTGGCCCGTGGTGCAGCCGAGTCGGTGCAGAAGGCGGCGCTGGTTCTCGGTCTCGACCCCCTCGACGACCAGGCTCAACCCGGTGGCGTGACACAGGCTTACGACGGCGGTCACGATCGACGAGTCCCGCGGGTCCCGGTCGATGCCACTGACGAAGGATCTGTCCAGCTTGAGCTCGTGAGCTGGAAAGCGCTTCAAGTAGCTCAGCGAGCTGTAGCCGGTTCCGAAGTCGTCGATGGAGATGTGAACGCCGAGCCGGCGAAGGTCCTCGAGGGCCGCGATCGCCCGGTCGACGTCCGTCATGACCGCGCTCTCGGTGACTTCGACACCGAGCCGTTCGGGGTCCACGCCGTGCTCGGCCAGAGCTGACCGGAGCATGTCGACGATGTCCGGCTGGGCGAGCTGAGCGGCGGCGAGGTTCACCGAGAGTCGCGGCGGTCGGATCGAGCCCGTACGCTGCCGTTCCCATCCCGCCAGCGTTCGGCAC
>SCTD01000107.1 GCA_004299215.1 Frankiales bacterium
GCCAAGAACGGCAGCACCAGCGTTGACCTCCTGGTCTCGATGGCCGAGAACGGGGCCAACCAGGACCGCTGCAAGGGCGCGACCTACAGCTTCTCCTTCACCGCCACGGCGGACCAGGCATGAGAGCCCCGACGATGAACCTCCGCACTGTCACCCGCGGCGCCAGCACCCTGACGATCGCCCTGATCAGCACCGGGCTTCTCGCCAGCACTGCGCTCGCCTACTGGACCACCGTGGGCGGCGGTGGCGGCCAGGCCAGCGCCGGCACCCTGCTGCCGCCGACCGGCGTTTCCGCCAACCCGATCAGCGGAAGCTCCACCTCACTCCGCGTCAGTTGGTCGCACCCGACCGGCCTGCAGCCCACGAGCTACGCGGTGACCGCCGGCAGCCAGGGCTGCACGGCCGCCTATCCCGCCTCTACCTGTGATGTGACGGGACTGGCTGCGAACACCCCCTACAGCGTGACGGCGACCAGCCTCTACAAGAACGCCTGGACCGCACCGGCGACAGCCGTCACGGGCACGACGAACCCGGCTGCCCCAGCCCTGACGGTCACGACGCCGGCGAATGGCGCGACGAACGTGGCGACCAACACTGCGATCTCGGGCGGGACCAACGCGACCGGCAACGTCGCTGTGGCGATCTACCTCGGGACGAACACCGCTGTCGCTCCAGTGGGAACGCTGACCGGCACGGTGACCGGAACGACGTGGACTACTCCGCCCGCCACGCTGCTCAACAACACCGAGTACACGGCAGTAGCGACCCAGGGCACCGCCGGCGGATCGTCAACAGCTCAGACCACCTTCACGACGGTCGCGCTGGTTGCGAACCCTGTGTCGGTGAGCACACCCGACCTGCTTACTGCCGACGACACCGGCACCAGCACGTCCGACAACATCACCAAGGTTGCCAGCCCCAGGTTCTCCGGCACCGCGACACCCGGCGCCAGTGTGACTCTGATGGAGGGTGCAACGGCACGCTCAGCGGCTGTCACCGCCGACGCCACAGGAGCCTGGACCGCCACGGTGAACGTGTCTCTCGCCGACGGAGCGCACGCCATCTCCGCCGCCGCCACACACCCGGCGTTCACAGCGTCCACGTCAGGCTCGCTGTCCGTCACCATCGACACCGTGGCGCCATCGGTGGGGGCGACCATCACAGTCGCCGCTAACGGCACGAACAGCAACGGCAAGATACTTTCCGGGACGGCCTCGACTCCCACTAGCCACCCGGGGGCGGCGACTTCGATCAGCGTTTCCGTCAGCGGCCACACCAGCTGCTCGGTCTCGCCCAGCACTGCCACGGTCAACGCCAGTACCGGTGCCTGGACCGGACCGGCCGTGAGCCTCGATCGGAACACGAGTTGCACGGCAACGGTGAGCCAGTCCGACACGGCGGGTAACACTGACAGCAAGACGGCGTCGGTGACCCGGGGCTAGATCTACCGCTCGACGACAGCGCCCCAGCCCGCCCGAGAGGGCGAGCTGGGGCGCTGTCGTTCGTACGGGTCCGCCCCACGACCTAGCCTCAACCCCATGCCCGACATCTCGATCGACCTCCGCCCCGACCCCGAGAACGACCGTCAGGCCCGCCGCGCAGCGCTCGCGCTGATCACCGCGACGCTCTACGACGCCGACGAGAGCGCCCCGTCCCACGAGCTCTCCGGCGCAGCGCTCAGCGAGCTGATCGAGAACGTGGTCGGCGCGGTCGGGGAGGTGCGGCCCGAGTCGCTCGCCGCGTTGCAGCAGATGCTCGGCGTCGTCTCCCGGCAGTACACCGGCTTCGCCGCCGTCAGCATCGCCGTCGCCGCGGAGGCGTTCGCCGCCGGGCAGCGGCAGCCGGATGCGGAGGAGGCCGACTACGAGTCGATCCTCCGCGGTGTCAGCTCGCTGCTCGAGACGCTTCCCGAGCAGTAGGCAGGCACACCCGCAGCGCGAAGAGTCCGGGCGTCCGGCGCGCGGCGGCCAGCGCCCGGGAGAGCGCGGCCTCGGACGTAACCGGTACCGAGGCGATGACGTCGTACGCCCCGGTCGTCGGCACGGCGTCCGCCACGTCGGGCACGCTGCCCAGGTAGTCCACGGCCTCGGCCGCCCGACCGGGTTCGATCTGCAGCAGCAGGTGCACCGTCATGGCCGAAGCGAACACTGCCGCGTTGACGGCGCCGTTCCGGTCCTGTTACGTCCATGAGCATGTGCCGCAGCATCAAGACCCTCCGCCCGCCGTTCACCGAGGAGGTCGGTCCGGACGACATGAGAGCGGCAGCTCTCCAGTACGTCCGCAAGGTCGTCGGGATGCGCACACCCGCGCCGCACAACGCCGCCGCCTTCGATGCAGCCGTCGACGCGGTGACCGAGGCGACGGAGGCGCTGCTGCGCGACGTGGTCGTACGAGGGCGTCAGGCCTCGACCGCGCGGACCCCCAGCACGACGCCGTAGCCCACCAGCCCGCCACCGGCGAGCACGTCGGCCGCGCGCACGGCGGCCGACGGGAGCCGTCGCCGGGTGGCGGCGACCAGGAGCGCGAGCGCCAGCACCCACGTCGCGCTGCCCAGTCCGACGCCGAGCGCCAGGACAGCGGGCGCTGCATCCGTGGCCACGGACGCCGCAGCGAAGACCGTGGCCCAGGAGACGATGGTCAGCGGGTTCGAGGCGGTGGCGCCGAGCGAGGTGAGCAGCAGCCGGCGCGGACTGGCGACGTCGGCCGGGCCCTCGAGGCCGGCCCGGACGTGCGCCGCGGACAGGAGCGTGCGGCCACCGAGCCAGACGAGGACGGCCGCCCCGAGCAGCCCCAGGGCGAGGCGGAGCGCGGACGCCTCGAGCACCGCCGCGGTGCCCAGCGCACCGAGCGCGGCGTAGGCCGCGTCGACGAGGGCGATGCCGGCTCCGACGGCGACACCGCAGGCCAGCCCGCCGGCCAGCGTCGAGCGGATGAGGAACAGCGACATCGGCCCCAGCTGCAGGGCGACGAGGAACCCGAGCCCGAAGCCGATCGCCAGCGCCTCCACGGGATCAGGATCGCCGGGGAGCGCTAGCGGTTAGCTCGCGATGGCTCCCGCGCGCAGCCCCTCGATCAGGCCGAGGGCCTCGAGCAGCTCGCGTGCGTCGTCGGGGTCGGTCGCGTAGGTGCAGA
>SCTD01000108.1 GCA_004299215.1 Frankiales bacterium
CTGCGCGAGACGGTGAAGAAGGTCGTCCCGTCGGGCTGGGCCGACCACCCGGCTCTGTGGGTCTGCGCCACTGACACCACGACCGGCAAGCGCGTCGTCTTCGGCCGCGAGGACGCCCCGCCGGCCGATCTGGCCGAGGCCGTCGCGGCATCCTGCGCCGTGCCCAGCGTCTACCGCCCCGTGCGCATCGGGGACCGCCTCTACGTCGACGGCGGCGCCTGGTCGCCCTCCAACCTCGACTGCGTGGGCCGGGCCGACCTCGACCTGGTGATCTGCCTCAACCCGCTGTCCAGTCTGCCGGAGGAGGTCGCGCGCGCCGGCAAGCGGGGGGTCAGCAAGCGGATGCGCTCCACCCTCGGCCGTCGCCTCGGCAGCGAGCGGAAGAAGCTGGAGGAGCGGGGTACGACGGTCGTGCTCCTCCAGCCGGTCGCGGAGGACCTGGACGTCCTGGGCGGCAACCTGATGAGCAGCGCCCGGCGACACGCGGTCCTCGAGACGGCCTCGCGCACGATGGCCGAGCAGCTCTCGGGCGGACAGCTGGCTGCGCTCCTGGCCGAGCAGCCCCGGGTCGCCCCGCACCGGCTGCGCCGCCCGGACGGCCCGGTGCACACCTGGCCCGCCGGGGCCCTCCCGGCCGGCACCAGCGTGGCGCAGCACACGGCCTAGTCCGTACGGCCCATCCGGCCCCCTACGCCGGGACCCCCCGGCGGTGGTCTTTTCCTGCGCAAGCATCAAGGGCGAGGCGATGTCGGCCGATCCTGCGAGGATGGTGCACTCACTGCGCGCGTGGCTGCCGTCGGGGATCGCCCTGAGCCGGGCCGACTGGTCGCGTCGTCACCGTGCGATCACCATGCTCGGCTGGGCGCACGTCGTGCTGCTCCCGTTCTACGGCTTCGCGCAGGGGCACGGCGCGCAGCACGTGCTGCTCGAGTGCGGTGTCGTGGCCACGCTCGCGGCCGGTGCCGGCCTGCGCGCACTGGGCACGACCGCGCGCTCGCTGATGGCCACCCTGGCCCTGGTCTCCGCGTCCGCGATGCTCGTGCACTTCTCCGACGGCGTGATCGAGTCGCACTTCCACTTCTTCGTGGTCGTCGCGGTGATCAGCCTCTACCAGTCCTGGATCCCGTTCCTGACAGCGCTCGGCTTCGTCGTGGTGCACCACGGCGTGGCCGGGCAGATCGCGCCCGGAACGGTCTACAACCACCCGTCGGCGGTGGAGCACGCCTGGCTCTGGGCACTCGTGCACGGCGTCTTCATCCTCGCCGAGAGCGCCGCGTGCCTGGTCGCCTGGCGACTCAACGAGATCGCCCTGGAGGGCGAGCGCAGCGCCCGGGACGAGATGGCCGGCGCCCTGCGGGAGCTCGCCAACGCCCAGGCGCTGGCCGGGGTGGGCAGCTGGGAGTGGGACCTCGCGACCGACGTGGTGACCTGGTCCGACCAGCTCTACGCGCTGTGCGGCCGGCGGCGCGGGGAGTTCGCCCCGTCCGTCGCGTCGTTCGTCGACCACGTCGTCGCGGAGGACAGGGACCGGGTGCGCGAGATCCTCGACCAGGCGGTGGCAGCCGACGGCAGCCTGGAGTTCGAGTGCGCGATCGAGCGGGCCGACGGGGTCGTGCGCATCCTGCACGTGCTCGGCGAGCGCTCGGACGACGGGGCCTGCGCGTCGCGCTTGATGGGGACCTGCCAGGACATCACCGAGCGCACGACCCTGCAGCGGGAGATCGAGCACCGCACCTTCCACGACTCCCTCACCGACCTGCCGAACCGCGCGATGTTCCTCGACCGGCTCGACCACGCCCTCGCCGTGTCCGGCCGGACGGGGTCACGGATCTCGCTGCTCTACCTCGACGTGGACGACTTCAAGACCATCAACGACAACCTCGGCCACAGCGCGGGCGACGAGGTGCTGATCGCCCTGGCCCGGCGGCTGCAGACCGTGGTGCGCGACTCCGACACGCTCGCCCGGCTCGGCGGCGACGAGTTCGTGCTGCTCCTGGAGGGCACGACCGCGGACGCGGCGGCCCTCGTCGCGGAGAAGGTGCTGCAGCAGCTGCACGAGCCGCTGGACCTGGCGAGCGGACGCCGGGTGGCCCGGGTCAGCATCGGCATCGCCGTCGCGGAGGACGACGACCTGCCCGGTGACCTGCTGCGCCGGGCGGACATCGCGATGTACGCCGCGAAGCGGCAGGGCACGCACGGCTACCGCGTCTTCAGCGACGGCATGCACTCCTCGATGACCGCCCGCATGGAGCTCGAGAGCGAGCTGGCCGAGGCCATCGAGCAGGACCAGCTCGTGGTGCACTACCAGCCGCTCGTCGACCTGGTCAGCGGCGCGATCGACGGGGTCGAGGCGCTGGTCCGGTGGGACCACCCCTTGCGGGGGATGCTGCCGCCGTCGGAGTTCATCCCGGTCGCCGAGGAGGCCGGCCTCATCAGCGTGCTGGGCGAGTGGGTGCTGCGCCGAGCGGCGTCCGACGTCCGCGAGCTGCAGCGCACGCTGCACAGCGAGCTCTACCTCAGCGTCAACGTCGCCCCGTCCCAGCTCGACTCCGAGCTGGTCAGCACGGTGCAGCGG
>SCTD01000109.1 GCA_004299215.1 Frankiales bacterium
CGGTGACCGGCACCGCGCGCAGCTGCCTCATCGCGGCCGGTCCTGCCGCGACGCGAGCGCCGAGCCGGTGGCGGCCTGCAGCACCCTGCCGATGCCGAGATGGGTGGCGAGCGTCGCGTCGTCGAGCTCCTCGACCGGTGCGGAGTGCACGACGACACCGGTCTGCAGCAGGTGCGCGGTGTCGACGAGCGACAGCCCGAACGCGATGTTCTGCTCGACGAGCACCATGGTCACGCCGGTCTCGGCGACGGTCTGCAGCACCTCGTTGAGCTCGAGCTGCGCGACCGGCGACAGCCCCGCGCTCGGCTCGTCGACGAGGATCAGCGACGGCTCGTTGATGAGCGCGCGGCCGACCGACAGCGACGCCTGCTGACCCCCGGACATGGTGCCGGCCAGCTGGTTCCGGCGGTCGCGCAGCACGGGGAACCGGTCGAAGACGCTGTCGAGCGACGCGGCGTAGCGGCTGCGGTCGCGACGGCCCTCACGCCGGCGCAGCGTGTACGCGCCGAGCCGCAGGTTCTCCTCGACCGTGAGGCCGGGGAAGACCTGCCGGCCCTGCGGGACGTGCCCCATCCCTCTCGCGACGCGCTTCTCCGGCGACAGCCCGGTCACGTCCTGCCCGTCGAGCAGGATGCGTCCGCTGCGCGCCGGGACGATGCCCGCGATGGTCTTCATCGTGACGGACTTGCCTGCGCCGTTCAGTCCGAAGACGCCGGCGATCTCGCCCCGCTGCACCTCGAAGCTCACGCCGTGCAGGACGGTCGTCGCGCCGAATCCGGCGGTGACGTCCTCGACGACCAGCAGCGGTCCGGTCATGCCAAGGCTCCTTCGCGGCGGTGGCGCGGGCGGGCGGGCGTCGTGCCGAGGTAGGCGGTGACGACCGCGGGCCGCTGCACGACCTCGACCGGCTCGCCGTCGGCGATCACCTTGCCGGCGGCCATGACGTAGAGCTCGTCGGCGACGCCGAGCACCAGCGGCACGTTGTGCTCGATGAGCAGCACCGTCCGGCCGAGCCGGTCGCGCACGTCGAGCAGCGTGGCCGCCAGGTCCTCGGCGGCGGCCGGGCTCATCCCGGCGCTCGGCTCGTCCAGCATGACCAGCTCGGGAGAGGTGACCAGCGCGCAGCCGATCTCGACGATGCGCTGCTGCCCGTGCGACAGCCGGCCGACGGGGGTGTCCCGGTAGCGGTGGAAGCCCAGGCCGTCGAGCACCTCGTCCGCGCGACGTCGTACGTCCTGCTCGTAGAACCGCGCCGGTCCGACCATCGTCAGCGCCGACAGCACGCCGTACGGCGCGGCGAGGTGCTGCGCGATGAGCAGGTTCTCGTAGACGCTCTGGCTCTTGGCCAGCCCGATCAGCTGGAACGTGCGGCTCATCCCGAGCGCGGTCCGGTCGTGCGTCGGAAGGTGCGAGACGTCGACGCCGAGCAGCTCGACGCGACCCGAGTCCGGCGTCAGCGCACCGGTCATCGCGTTGAACATCGTCGTCTTGCCGGCGCCGTTCGGCCCCATCAGCCCGACGATGGTGCCGCGGTCGACGCGCAGGTCGGCGTCGTCGACGGCGGTGAGACCGCCGAACCGGACGGTCACCCCGGTGGCCTGCAGCACCGGCGTGCCGGGGCGGGTCCTCGGCACCGGCGGCATGCCGACCGGGCGCACGAGCGCCGGCAGCGACGGACGCGTGGGCGGCAGCGGCGGCTCGCCGCCGCGCTTGCGGGCCCGCTTCTCGCGCGCGTGCTCGACCGCCCCGGCGAACCCGCCGGGGTGCATGGCCAGGGTGTACATCAGCAGCGCCGCGTTGATGACGAGATCCAGCCCGCGGATGCCGGAGCCGAAGATCCACACCAGGAGGTCGGGCAGCAGCGTCGCGAAGATCGCCGCGGTGACGACGCCCCACCGGCTGCCGAGACCGCCGATGACGACGATGACGACGAGCAGCAGCGACCGCGCGTAGTCGAAGGTCGAGGCGGTGACGGTGCCGTACGCCGTGCCGATGATGGCGCCGGCGATGCCCGCGACGGCACCCGACAGGGTGAAGGCGATCAGCTTGTAGCGGGCCACGTCGACGCCGAACGACGCGGCGACCGCCTCGTCGGCCTTGACCGCCTGGAAGGCGCGGCCGAGCCGGGAGCGGGTGAGGTTGACGTCGAGCTGCCAGACCAGGACGAGCAGCACCGCGGCGATCGACAGGAAGCCGGCGTCGGAGGCGATGGCGGTCTCGCCGATGTACGGACGGGGAGTCACCTTGCCGGCCGACCCACCGCCGATCTGCTCCACGCGGAACAGCGACTGCCAGCCGACGTAGGCGACGCTGACCGTGACCACGGCGAGGTAGAGCCCGCGCAGCCGGAGGGCGGGAAGTCCTACCAGGAAGGCGATCAGCGCGCCTGCGACGGCTGCCGCGACCAGGCCGGCCAGCCAGGGCAGGCGCAGCTGGTCGACCCCGGTGACGATGCCGGTGGTGAAGGCACCGACGCCGACGAAGGCGAACTGCCCGAGCGAGATCTGCCCGGCGTAGCCCATGAGGATGTTGAGCGAGATGGCGGCGATCGCGAAGGCGCATGCAGCGGAGCCCAGCAGCGCGTTCTTGTCGCTGAGGACCACCGAGCCGATCGTCGCCGGCAGCACGGCGGCGGCGACCAGGGCGATCAGCACGCCGGGGACGGGGAGCCTCATGCGGACGCTCCTGCGGGTCGGCGAGGCGCATCGGCCTCGGTCAGTCGGCGCATGAGCTCGGGCAGCAGCTGGCGGCCGAGCAGGACCGCCAGCAGGATGGCCAGCACGACGACGTAGCGCATGCCGGACAGACCCAGGCCGTCGAGGTAGCGGCTGGCCGCGGCCTCGGCGACGCCGAGGGTGACACCACCGACGACCGCGCCGGGCAGGCTGTTCAGCCCGCCGATGACCGCGGCGGCGAGACCGACGACGTAGAGCTCGCTGGCGTAGCCCGGGCCGAAGACGCCGACGGTCGGCTCGACGAGCAGCGACGCGATCGCCGCCAGCGCCGCGCCGGCACCCCAGATGGTGAGCGAGATGCGCGACAGCGGGACGCCGACCAGGCGCACCGCCGACGGGTCCTGGGCAGCGGCGAGGATGCCGAGGCCGAAGTCGGTGCGGCGCAGGGCCGCCTGCAGGCCGAAGCCGAGAACGACGGCGAGCACGAGACCCACGATCTGCGTCGGGGTGACGATGACGCCGGCGATCGTGACGCCGCCGGAGATCGGACCGGCCAGCTCCTGGGGGCTCTCGCCGAAGACCTGGAACTCCGCGGCGAGCAGGAACAGGCCCAGACCCACGGTGGCGACCGCGATCGCGACCGGGTCGCTGGCCTGCATCCGCCGTACGACGAGGTACTCGAACAGGCACCCGAGCAGCACGGCGAAGCCGACCGCCGCGAGGGCGCCGACGAGCCACGGCAGGCCGAGGTCGCTGACCAGCACGGCCGCGAGGAACAGCCCGGCCGTGCCGACCTCGCCGTTGGCGAAGGTGAGGACGCCGGTGCCGCGGTGCACGAGCACCACGCCGAGCGCGAACAGCGCGTAGATGCCCCCGGAGATCAGTCCGAGGACCAGGACCTGGCCCATCAGCTCGCTCCGACGCAGGCCCTGGTGTTGCGCCAGTTCACCTTGCCGCCAGGAGCGCGGTAGGTCTCCATGAAGACCAGCTTGTCGCTGCCGGCGCGGTGGTTGCCGCCGGTGAAGTCCAGCGGGCACACGCTGGAAGTGGGCCGCTTCCGGTAGCTCTCCAGGACGTCGACGAAGCGGTTGCGGTTGCAGTCCTTCCCGCAGTCCATCAGCTGGTGGTAGA
>SCTD01000110.1 GCA_004299215.1 Frankiales bacterium
CGCTCTTCCGATCTTCGAACTCCTCGAACGTCTGCTGTCGCGCGGCGTCGTCGACGATCGCGACGGCGAGCGTCCGCTTGTGGGTGTCGATCCCTGCGATCACCATCTACCTCCCTGAGGGCGTGCGCCAGGCCCGCGGCCGGGCGAGACGCACGCATCCCGTGAGGCACTCGCCTCGCTCTTCTATCAAGCGATCAAGCCCGGCCCGCTCCTCCGGGAGCGCATTCATCTGAAGGCCACGACCGCCGCAGGCGGCCCAGGCAACAAGTGTGAGAGCGACTCCCGGAAGGCGGACCACCTCCGTCACCACGACGGCGGTCTCCCGTGTTTACACGGGAGACAAGTGTGTGCCGCCGAAAAGTTGGTCTGGATCGTCAGCGGCCGTGGCTGCCGCTGACAGCCGGGAGCCGACGGACGAGAGCGGTCCGAGGCACGTACGACTGCGGCAGCGCGCTCCATCGGTTAAGAGCCTGAGCAGCGCAGCCGTGACGGACAGGGAGCGTTGGGGAGGAGCACTGCAGAGGACACAGCACGGAGGCCCAGCCCAGAGCTGGGCGAAGCGCTCGGATCCAGCACGCAGCCCGGGCCGCGCGGGACATGAAGGCGGTCCTTGACCCCGAGGGGGCCTACCCAGCGCCGAAGGCACTCCCGCCGTGCGCCCTGCGTCGTGCCCGCTCCTGAAAGGCCCGCGGGCCGCGGCAGATGACCGCCCAGGGGCGTGACGAGTCGGCGGCCGGGCGGCTCGGTGCGCCGAGCCGCCCGGCTCCGACCGGCAGGACCCCAGACCCGCCGTGCCGCCGGGCGCCAGCAGGTGTGCGCTGAGCCGTAGAACCTCGAGCCCATCGACCCCGTGCCCCGGCTGTGGTCCGCCGAGGCGCAGAACCCCAACCCCAGCGGCGCGAGCCCTTGACCTGCACGGATGCGGCTTGGGGTTCTGGGTGGCGGGATTGGGGTTGCTCGCGCGCACGCTGTGCCACCCGCAGCCACCCGGCCACCCTGGAGCCCCGCCGTGAACAACCCCAAGACCCCGACAGCCCTGATCGCCGCCCTCCCGCCGGCGCTCGACCTGCCCGCCGCCGCGCATCTGCTCGGCATCAGCCGGACGTCGGCGTACGAGTTGGTCCGGACGGGGGAGTGGCCGTCCCCGGTGCTGCGCCTCGGGCACCGGATCAAGATCCCGACTCAGCCGCTGCTCGAGCTGCTCGGGCTCTCCACAGGCCAGTCGGTTGCCTCTGGCACGGAGCCGCGATCCCAGGCAGGCTGACCCACCATGTCGGGCTCGGTCTTCAAGCGCTGCGGCTGCCGGCACGAGGACGGCAGCAAGCTCGGGGCTGCCTGCCCCCGGCTGTCGTCCAGCGGACACGGCACCTGGTACTTCAAGGCTGAGCTGCCCAGCGGCCCGGAGGGGCGACGCAAGCTGGCGCGCCGCGGGGGCTTCGCCACGCGCCGTGAGGCCGAGGCCGCGCTGACCGACCTGCTCGACCGCGTCAACAAGCGGACCCACGTCGACGCCGGCCGGCAGACGGTGGGCGCCTACCTCGAGCAGTGGCTGGCCGGCAAGGCGGCGCTGCGCAGCACGACCGCCCGCAGCTACCGCGAGCACCTGGACCTCTACCTCCTCCCCGCGCTCGGCCACCTGCGACTGACCGACCTCAACGAGACCGACGTCGACGCGATGTACGCCGCGATGCGGCTCATCGGGAAGCCCGGAGCCGCTGTCACGTCCAATCCCGAGCTGGCCGCCATCCTCGCCGCGCGCAAGAGCACCGATCCGCCGCGGCCGCTCAGCGCCGCCAGGCTGCGACGCATCCACGCCACCCTTCGGTCGGCGCTCAACACCGCGGTCAAGCGGCGCCTGGTCGCCTACAACCCGGCTCTGCACGTCGAGCTCGCCACCGGCACGCGACCGCGAGCGGTTGTGTGGACCGAGGCCCGCACGGACCAGTGGCGGACCTGGCGTGACACCGAGCGCGAGCTGCGCGAGAAGGTGATCGTCGCGGAGCGAAGGCTCCGCCGCGCACCTCAACGGGCGAACCGCACCAAGCTGCAGGTCCAGGTCTACGCCGCCCGCGCGGCACTGGCGTCTCACAGCCGCAGCTATTCGCCGCCGGTGGTGTCGGTCTGGACGCCGGCGCAGACCGGGGCCTTCCTCGACTCGATCGCCGACGACCGGCTGTACGCGCTCTTCCACCTCATCGCCTTCCGCGGCCTGCGCCGAGGCGAGGCCGTCGGACTGCCGTGGATCAACGTCGACCTCGAGCACGGCCAGGTGGTCATCGCCAGCCAGATCGTGCAGCTCGGCTGGGCCACAGAGCAGGCAGCGCCCAAGTCCGACAGCGAGGGAGTCGTCGCCCTCGACGGCGGCACCATCGAGGTGCTCCGCACCCACCGGGAGCAGCAGCAGGCAGGGGCCGCCGCGCACCCGACCGTGTGGCAGGACACCGGCCTGGTCTTCACCCGCGAGGACGGCAGCCCGCTGCACCCTGATCTCGTCAGCCGGACCTTCGACCGGATGGTCCGCGATGCCGACCTGCCGCCGATCCGGCTGCACGACCTCCGCCACGGGGCAGCAACGCTGGCCCTCGCCGGCGGCGCCGACCTGAAGATCGTCAGTGCGATGCTGCGGCACTCCTCGATCACGATCACGGCGGACACCTACACCTCGGTGCTGCCTGAAACCGCCCGTGCAGCAGCGGAAGCAGCGGTCGCGATCGTGCCGCGGAAGCCCCGCGAGGACCGTCCGGTGACGGCCAGTCCGGCCGCTCCGGTCCCACCTCGGTCCCACCAAGGCCCTGAAGACGACTCTGGGCCTTCTCCTCGGGGGAGAAAGCCCAGGTCAGACGGGGTGCGCCGCCAGGGACTCGAACCCCGAACCCGCGGATTAAGAGTCCGCTGCTCTGCCAATTGAGCTAGCGGCGCTGGTGCTGCAGGCGAAGACGATAGCAGGATCCCGGGTCAGGTCTCCTCGCCGGGAGGGGGTGCGGCCGGAGGCTCCTCGACGCTCATCGGGCGCAGTCCCTCGGCCGCCCGGGCGTTGCGCAGCAGCTGGGCGAACTCCTCGGGGTGCAGCTCGGCCAGCGCCTCGCTGGCAGCCCTGCGCGCCCGTCGCTCGCGGACCTCGAGGTCGCCGCTGCCGACGCTGCCCAGCCGCGGCCCGCGCTCGGCAGGAGCGGGGGCCGGCTTGGGTGCGGTCCGGGTGGTCGTGACGGCGCTCGCGCGCTTGCGGGGCGCAGGGGCCGGGGAGGTGAGACAGGCGATGCAGGTGGTGCTCTCGCCGTCGAAGTCCGTCGTCGGCTTGACCTTCCGGCAGGAGTCGCACCGCCGCCAGCCGCTCACCGCTCTCCCCGTCGCACGCCCTCACCGTACGACGCGCTCCGCGGGGGTTGAGATGGCGGTGCCGGTACGGGAGGTTGTCCCGACCCGAGCCTGGAGGACCCCGTGACCGACCACGTGCAGAGCACCATGCAGGACTCGCCCCTGACCATCACCGAGATCCTCCGGCACGGCGCGACCGTCCACGCCGACAGCCGCGTCCTCACCTACGACGGCGAGGGTGTGAGGGAGGGGACGTACGGCGAGGTGGCCGAGCGCGCGGCCCGCCTGGCCAACGGGCTGGCCTCGCTCGGGGTCGCGCCGGGCGACCGGGTCGGGACGTTCCTGTGGAACACCCAGGAGCACCTCGAGGCCTACCTCGCCGTCCCGGCTATGGGGGCGGTGCTGTACACCCTGAACCTCCGGCTCTTCCC
>SCTD01000111.1 GCA_004299215.1 Frankiales bacterium
GCACGACGTCGGGGCAGAACAGCGTGCTGCTGACCCAGGCGCTGCCGAGGCCCTCGGCTGCCAGCTGCACCAGCAGGTTCTCGACGCCGGCGCCCATGGCCACCAGGAACATCCGCTCCTCGGCCCGGCTGCGCCGCTCGTCCGGGTAGTCGTGCGCCCCGTCGCGCACGAGGCACGGCACGACCAGGCACGGGGCGGCTCGCAGCACGTCGCCGCGCCGCAGCCGCCGCCCCACGCCCTCCTCCGAGAAGCCGTCCGCGCGCAGGTCCGTGGCCCACTGCTCGGCCATCGCGTCGAGCAGCTCCTGCCGGCGCCGCTCGACCAGCACGAAGCGCCACGGGGTCGTGTGGTGCGGCGCGGGGGCCATGAGCGCCGCGGCGATCGCGCGCCGTACGCAGGCAGGGTCGACCGGAGCCTCGGTGAACGTGCGCACCGTCCTCCGCAGGCCGAGCGTCTCCCGGTGCGCCTCCGCGGTGCCGAGCCGGAACCAGTCCTGCGCGGGTGGTCGAACCAGCGCCGAGGCGTCCCGCCCGTCGTCGGGCAGCGCGAGCCCGCGGACGATCGCGACCGGCACGCCGTCGGCCTTGCCCTTCACCAGCTCCGCCGCTCCGGCGAGCTCGTCCGCGACCGCGATCTCGGTCACCTCGAGCACCGCACCGAAGGAGTCCGGCGCCCCGCGGGCGTCGCGCACCGGGGCGAGCCCCGCGACGCCGATCGCCTGGTCGACCTGCCCGACCCGCCACGGCCGGCCCATCGTGTCGGAGACCACGACGGCGACGCTGCGTCCGGTGAGCTCGGCGAGGCGTGCACGCAGGGCCTGAGCGCTGCCGTCCGGATCCACTGGCAGCAGGGCGATCTCGTCGCCCCGCACGTTGCTGGCGTCCACACCGGCCGCGGCCAGCACCAGGCCGTTGCGGTTCTCTGCGATGACGGTCGTGCCGCGCCGCGCGATCTCGCGGACGGTCTCGTCGGCGACCGCCTGCAACCGCACCGCCTCCCGGTCCGCCCCCTCCGGCACCGGCACGAGCCGGCCCTCGGCCTTGCTGAGCAGCTTGCTGGTCACGACGACGACGTCGCCGTCCTGCAGCGCCGTCGCCGTCGCGATCAGGGCCGCCACGTCGTCGCCGGGCCGGACCTCCGGCAGCCCCTCGACGCCGCGCACCTCGAAGCTAGGCAAGGGCCAGGTCCAGCGCCGCGCGGGCCATCTCGGCTGTCGCGTCGAGGTCGGTCATGAGCAGCGGTACGGCGCGCACCTCGACCCCGGGCACCTCTGCGCCGGCGTCGGACGTGTCGACGAGCCAGCCGTCGAGGAGGTCCGACCCGTAGTGCCGGCCGACCGCCTCTGCCGTCGTCTCCACCCCGATGGCGGTCAGGCAGGCGTCGGCCATGCCGCGCACGGGGGCGCCCCCGACGATCGGCGACAGCCCCACGACCCGCTTGTCCCGCAAGGCATCTCGTACTCCCTGCACCTGCAGGACCGTCCCGATGCTCACCACCGGGTTGCTCGGCGGCAGCAGCACGACGTCGGCAGCGGCGATCGCCTCGAGCACGCCGGGGGCCGGCAGCAGGTCACCGCGGTGGACCAGCGTGATGGCCTGCGCCGGCAGCGCCGCGCGGTGCTTGATCCACCACTCCTGGAAGTGGATCGCCCGCCGGCGCCCGGACTCGGGATCGGCGACGGTCACGTGCGTCTCGGCCTGCACGTCGCTCATCGGCAGCAGCGTCGCACCGGGCTGCCACCGCTCGCAGAGGACTCGGGTGACCTCGGTGAGCGTGGCGTCGCCGAGCAGCAGCTGGGTGCGGTGCAGGTGCGTCGCGAGGTCGCGCGCACCGAGCCCGAACCACGCGAGCGGCGAGCCGTACCGCTCGAGCTCCTCGCGGACGACGAAGCTCTCGTCCTGCCTGCCCCAGCCACGCTCCTCGTCGATGCCGCCGCCCAGGGTGTACATGACGGTGTCGAGGTCGGGGCAGATGCGCAGGCCGAAGAGCGAGATGTCGTCTCCTGTGTTGACGACGACCG
>SCTD01000112.1 GCA_004299215.1 Frankiales bacterium
AGCGCAACTACGGCTGGAACCGCACCACGCTCACCGGGCTCGAAGGCGCCCGCATCCACTGCGGACACGGCGTCTTCACCCACAACCTCATCAAGATCGGAGCCCTGGCCGCCTGACAGGATCCGGAAACGAGAACCCCTGCCCATCAGGGGAGACCACGCGACCCAAGACCAGCCACAAGCCAGCAGGCCGCCCGCGCCTACGAACCCTTTTTCAGGTCGAAGTAGCTACAGCGGCGTCCCGACGAGGACGGGCTCGGGGACGAGCTCGACCCCGAAGGCCTCCCGCACCCCGTCGCGCACGGCGGCGGCGACCCGGCGCAGATCGGCGGAGGTGCCTCCGCCGCGGTTGACCAGCGCGAGGGTGTGCTTGCTGCTGATGCCGACCGGTCCGTCGAAGGCGCCCTTGGCGAAGCCCGCGCGCTCGATCAGCCAGGCAGCGGAGACCTTGGTCCGGCCGTCCGGCTCCGGCCACGAGGGCGGCGGGGCGCCGACCCTCGCCAGCAGCGCGGCGTACTGGTCGGCCGTGAGCAGGGGGTTGGTGAAGAACGACCCGGCGCTGCGGGTGTCGGGGTCGGCGGCGTCCAGCACCATCCCCTTGCCCCGACGCAGCTCCAGCACGGCGGCGCGCACCTCGCCGAGCGTCGCGCGGTCACCGACCTGCACGCCCAGCCGCCGGGCGAGCTCGGCGTAGCCGACCGGCTCGGACAGCTCCGACGGCGCGAGCGAGAGCGTCACGCCGAGGACCACCCAGCGCGCCGGAGTGGCCTTGAGAGCGCTGTGCCGGTAGGAGAACTCGCACTCCTGCGGCGAGAGGTCCACGACCTTGCCGCTCGCCCGGTCGAGGGCGCGCACGCCGACGACGGTCTGCGCGACCTCCTGGCCGTACGCGCCGATGTTCTGCACCGGGCTCGCGCCGACGAGGCCGGGGATCCCGGACAGCGCCTCCACGCCGGCCAGCCCCTCCGCCACGCAGTGGGCGACCAGGCCGTCCCAGTCCTCACCCGCCGCGGCGGTGAGCAGCACGCGGTCGTCAGCGGCCACCGCGGACAGCCCGTGCACGGCGATCCGGACGACGGTCCCGGGGAACCCCTCGTCCGGGAGCACGACGTTGCTGCCGCCGCCGAGGACGAGCAGCGGCTCCCCGGCGGCGTCGGCCGCGCGGACGACGTCGACGACGGACTGCTCGTCGTACGCCGTCACGAGACGGCGCGCCGGCCCGCCCAGGCCGAGGGTCGTCAGCGGGGCGAGCGGGACGTCGGCGCGGTCGAGCACGCGGTCAGCCTAGGCAGGCTCGGTCACGGCGAGCGGGGACGTGCGGCGGTGATGCCGGACCAGGTCGACCGTGAACAGGACCAGCGCGGTCCACACCAGCCCGAAGCCGAGCAGCGTCGGCAGCGGCAGCGGTTCGCGGAACACCACGATGCCGAGGGCGAACTGCATGGTCGGCGTGAGGTACTGCAGGACACCGAGCGTCGACAGCGGGATCCGTGACGCGGCAGCGCCGAAGAGCAGCAGCGGGATCGCCGTGATGACGCCGGACAGGGCGAGCAGCCCGGCGTGGCCAGGGCCCTCGCTCCCGAAGGTGCCGTTGCCGCTGACGCCGAGCCACGCGACGAAGATCACGGTCACCGGGAAGAGGACGGCGGTCTCGACGGCGAGCCCCTCGAGCGCGCCGACACCGGCGGTCTTCTTGAGCAGGCCGTAGGCCCCGAACGAGCAGGCGAGGACGATCGCGATCCACGGCAGCTCGCCGCTCGCGACGGTCAGGACCAGCACCGCGACGAACGCGACGGCGACCGCGACCCACTGCGCCCGGCGCAGCCGCTCGCCCAGCACCACCACGCCGAGCAGCACCGTCACGAGCGGGTTCATGAAGTAGC
>SCTD01000113.1 GCA_004299215.1 Frankiales bacterium
CGGTGCCGTCCGGCAGAGCGCTGATCTCGAAGTCCGCGAAGGCGTTCGGCGCGACCCGCTGCAGCTCGCGCAGCATGGCGATGGCCAGCTCGCGGATCTCCACGTCGGCGTGCTCGCTGGCGCGCATGGCGACGAAGTGCCGCATGGCGCGGTAGTTGCCGGTGACGACGATGCGCGTCTCGGTGGCGTTCGGGAGCACGGCCCTGGCCGCCTGCCGCGCCTGCTTGCGCCGACTCGTGACGTTCTCGACGTCGGCGAACTTCTTCTCGAGCCCCTCGAGCAGCTTGGTGTACGACGCGAGCGCCTGCTCGCTTGCCTCGAGGAACATCGCGTGCAGCTCGGGGTCCTCCGCGATGACCGCGGGCTCCACCATGGCGGCGTCGCGCTCGGGGACGTAGCGCTGGGAGAGCTGGCTGTAGCTGAAGTGCCGGTGCCGGATCAGCTCGTGGGTGAGCGACCGGGAGATGCCGGTCAGGTAGAAGGTCACGCTGCCGTGCTCGAGCACGGACAGGTGGCCGACCTCGAGGATGTGCCGCAGGTAGCCCTCGTTGGTCGCGGTCGCGGGGTTGGGCTTGTTCCACGACTGGTAGCAGGCCCGGCCGGCGAACTCGGCGAGCGCCTGGCCGCCGTCCACGTCGGTCTCCCACGGCACGTCCGCCGGCGGCTCGAAGTGGGTGTAGCCGATGACCTGGACCTTGAGCGGGGCGAGCTCGGGCACGTCTTCTCCGTAGGGGGTACCTGACCGCGCTGGTGGGGGAAGGCGGCTGAGTCAGGCTAGCCGTGAACGGGCCCCGTCGAGGGCAGACCCGCCGTGTGGTGGCATGGCTGCCCGTGACCGCCGTCCGCCGCCCGCCCGCCTCGACCCTCGCCGTGCTGGGACTCCTGGCGGTGACCGCTGCCTGGGGGTCGACGTTCTTCCTGCTCAAGGACGTCGTGGAGCGCGTGCCGGTCAGCGACTTCCTCGCCGTCCGCTTCGCGCTGGCTGCCGCAGCGGTCTGGCTGCTGGCGCCGCGCTCGGTCGCCGCGCTCACCCCCGCCGAGCGCCGGTCCGGGGTGGTCCTCGGACTCGTCTACGGCGCCGCCCAGCTGCTCCAGACGGTCGGGCTCCAGCACACCTCCGCCTCGGTGTCCGGCTTCGTCACCGGGATGTACGTCGTCTTCACCCCGTTGCTGGGTGCCGTGCTGCTGCGCGCCCGCATCGGGCGGGTCGTCTGGGTGGCGGTCGCGCTGTCCACCGCCGGGCTCGCGGTGCTGTCCCTGCAGGGCTTCGCGATCGGCGGCGGCGAGGCGCTCACGCTGGCCTCCGCCCTGCTGTACGGCGCGCACATCGTCGGCCTCGGCCTCTGGAGCAGCAGCCGGTCGGCGATCGGGCTGACCGTCGTCCAGCTGCTCACCATCACCGTCGTCTGCGGGGCGGCCGCCGCGCCCGGCGGCGTCGTGCTGCCGCAGTCGGGCCACGACTGGTTCGCCCTCGTCTACATGGCGCTCGTGGCGGGGGCGCTGGCGCTTGTGGTGCAGACCTGGGCGCAGGCGCACCTCGCGGCCACCCGCGCCGCGATCATCATGACGATGGAGCCGGTCTTCGCCGGCCTCTTCGCGGTGCTCCTGGGCGGAGAGCGCCTCGGGCCGCGGGTCGTGGTCGGTGGCGCGCTGGTCCTCGCCGCGATGTACCTCGTCGAGCTCGGCCCGCGCCGGCCCGACGAGCAGGACGTCGCCGAGGAGGTCGGCGGCGTCACCCACGTCGGCCCGGTCTGAGAGCCGTTGCGTCCTGCTGCCCCCCTCGTGAGGCGCTCCTCTCAGCAGGACGCAAGGGTCTAGCCGAGCCTCTTCTGCCAGTTGACGAGCTGGCCGTTGACCCGGGCGCCCAGGGCGTCGTTGACGCGGATCATCGGCGCGTTCTCCGCAGCGTTCCAGGTGGAGATGACGCGGGCCTGCGGCACCTCCTCGGCGACCCGCTGGAGGCACGCGAGCTTGACCAGCGTGCCGAGGCGATGGCCGCGGTGCTCCTTCAGCACGAGCGTGTCCCACTGGTAGACCCGCTCCGGAGCGGCGAGCGGGATGCCCACGGTCGTGTAGGCCACGGAGCGTCCGGTCGGCCCGTGGATCGCCGCGGCAGCGACGTACGTGCGGCCCATCTCGCGCACCAGCTGCTCCTCGCGCCTGACGCGCGCGACGTCCCACTCCTCCTCCTGCCAGCCATCCCGGCCATGGGGACGTCCGTGGACATCCGCCGGTGCAGGTAGGCCTGGTCCTCGACGAGGTCGTCGGGGACGACGTCGCGCCAGGTGCGGAGGTCGTAGTCGTCCGCGTGCTCCGCGGCGACCGCCGCCAGCCCGCTGACCACCGCCGGGTCGAGCGGCAGGTCGATGTCGCGCCGCACCTCGACCTGCTCGGCCACGTAGCCCATCGCCGCACCGAAGCCGCGGCTGGCCGAGCGCCCCTCCTCCCCCGGCAGCTCCTCGCTCGTCGCAGTGAGGGTCGTACGACCCATCTCGCGGGTGCGGCGCTCGACCTCCACGGCGAGCGCCCGACCACCGCCCCGCCGCAGCCGCTCCGGGTGGGTCAGGATCAGCGCCTCGCACAGGTGGGTGTTGTCGCTGACGGGGATGTCCAGCCGGCCGGCCGACACCACCTCGACGCCCGCGACCGCCACCAGCCCCACGCACCGGTCGTCGGCGTCGGGCTTCGCGCCGTGCCGCAGCACCGCGCGCAGCTCGGTCAGCAGCCAGCCGGGCTCGTCGGGCCGGTCGGCCCGTTGCCGGGCGTCCACCACGGCGAACCAGTCCGCGACCTGGGCCTCGTCGTACGGATCGACCACACGTACCTCCACGAGCAGCAACGCTCCCAGAGCCGTCCAGCCCTTATCGCTCCAGCAACCAGGTGGGAATGCCGATGACGTGTGCGACGCTGTACGTGTCAGCAGCCCGCCTTGCGGCTGTCGCGGCGCGTATCGCGCCCGGTCACCGGGCAAGCCTCCCGCTGAGGAGCGCCCCGAGCAGAAGAAGCACCGACCGCGCCCTCGGCGCGTGACAGGCGGTGCCAGGAGAGGATCAGTCATGAACGACTTCGGACCCTGGGACGACTAACCGTCCCGCACGACCGGGCCGTCCGCAGCAGCTGCTGCGGGCGGCCCGTCGTCGTCCCGCAGGGCGGTCGTCAGCGCGGGGGCGAGATCCCCCCGCGGTTCGACGACCACCTCCGCCAGGCCCTGCCAGCGCGCCGCGAGGCGCAGCTCGACCGCCAGCGCCGAGGCAACGCCCTCCGCGTCGCTGCCGGGCTCGAGCCAGCAGGCCATCACCCGCAGGACCCCCGCCTTGCGGTCGGACTTCAGGTCGACGCGGGCCCGCAGGCCCTCGTCGTGCAGGAACGGCAGCACGTAGTAGCCGTGCACCCGCTTGGCCTCGGGGACGTAGATCTCGATGCGGTAGTCGAAGCCGAACAGCCGGGAGGTGCGCGACCGCTCCCACACCAGCGGGTCGAACGGCGACAGCAGCGCGCTCGCCCGCACCCGCCGCGGCACCCTGCTGCCCGGCCAGAGGTACGCCGGCCCGCGCCAGCCCTCGACCTCCACCTGCTGCAGCTCACCGGCCTGGACGAGCGATGCGACGGCGGCCGCCGCATCGGCGACCGACAGCCGGAAGTAGTCGCGCAGGTCGCGCTCGGTCGCGACGCCGTGCGCGCGGGCGGCGATGCGCACCAGCTCCCGCTGCGCCTCCTCCTGGGTCGGCGTCGGCGCCTCGAGCACCGCCGCGGGCAGCACGCGCTCGGGCACGTCGTAGACGCGCTCGAAGCCGCGCCGGGTCGACGTCATCACCTGGCCGGACCAGAACAGGTGCTCGACGGCGACCTTCGTCGTCGACCAGTCCCACCAGGGACCGGTGGGCTTCTCCCCCTCGTGCAGCTCGCCGGCCGTCGCCGGGCCGTCGTCCCGGATCCGCTGCAGCACGTGCCGCACAAAGGCCGGCTGCTCCCGGGCGATCTGTCGAGTCCTCCCCCAGCCCTCGGTCCCCGCTGCCGCACGCGCCATCCGCCAGCGCAGCAGGGGCTGGGTCGACACCGGCAGCAGGGACGCCTCGTGCCCCCAGTACTCGAACAGGTCGCGGTGCACGTACGCGGCGCGGTGCAGCAGCTGCCTGTCGTAGGGCCCCAGCCGGCTGAAGAGCGGCAGGTGGTGCGCGCGCTCGAAGACGTTGACGCTGTCCATCTGCAGCAGCGCCGTCCGCCGGACGGCGCGCTTGAGGTGCGGGCGGCCGACGAGGCCGGCCGGGCGCGCGTCGGCGAAGCCCTGGGCAGCCAGGGCGGTCCGGCGCGCGGTCCGGAGCGACAGGTGCTGGGTCAGCGCTCCCCCACCCAGACCGTCTTGGCGTTGCAGAACTCCCGCATGCCCAGGGCGGACAGCTCGCGGCCGTAGCCGGAGGTCTTGATGCCGCCGAACGGCAGCTCGGGGTAGGACGCGGTCATCCCGTTGATGAAGACCATGCCGGCCTGCAGCTCGCTGGCGAAGCGCTCCTGCTCCTCGAGGTCGTTCGTCCAGGCGTTGCTGCCCAGCCCGAAGTCGGTGTCGTTGGCCAGCTCGAGCGCGGCGTCGAGGTGGGGCACGACGTGCAGCTGCGCGACCGGTCCGAAGACCTCCTCGCGGAACATCCGCATGTCCGGGGTGACCCCGGTGAGGAGCGTCGGCGGGTAGAACCAGCCAGGACCGGCGGGCACGGTCCCGCCGACGACGATCCGCGCCCCCTTGCCGACCGCGTCCTCGACCAGCTCGACGACGTCCCTGCGTCCCTGCTCGGTCGCGAGCGGCCCGACGTCCGTGCCGTCCTTCATGGGGTCGCCGACCACCAGGTCGGACAGCGCCTTCGCGAACAGCGCCTCGAACCGCTCGGCCACCTCGGCGTGGACGATGAAGCGCTTGGCGGCGATGCAGCTCTGCCCGTTGTTCTGGCAGCGGGCCGTCGCGGCCACCTGCGCTGCCCGCTCGAGATCGGCGGACGGCATGACGACGAAGGGGTCGCTGCCGCCGAGCTCGAGCACGGTGGGCTTCAGCACCTCGCCCGCGACGGCGGCGACGGCCTGACCCGCGGGAGTGCTGCCGGTGAGGGTGGCGGCGGCGACCCGCGGATCGCGCAGGACGCCCTCGACCTCGGCGCTGCCGACGAGCAGGGTCTGGAAGACGTCGTCGGGGAAGCCTGCGCGCCGGAACAGCTCCTCCAGCCAGAGCGCCGTCTGCGGGACGTTGCTCGCGTGCTTGAGCAGGCCGACGTTGCCGGCCATCAGCGCCGGCGCGGCGAAGCGCATCGCCTGCCACATCGGGAAGTT
>SCTD01000010.1 GCA_004299215.1 Frankiales bacterium
CGGCTCGACGGCGCCGACGAGGCCTGCGCGACGGGGCAGGCGGCCCTGGCTCGGCAGGCCCGCGCTCGAGCCGGCAGTGCGGTGCCGCCCGTCGACCGCGCGCTGAGCGCGCTCCCGCAGCAGCTCTCGGCCTACCGGGTCGCTCTCGCCGCCCTCACCCCGGCCGCCGAACCGCTCGAGGGGGACCAGCAGGAGGCGCTGACCGCCGTACGCAGCGCGGGCGAGGCCGAGGCGGGCGCGCTGGAGGCGTTCGGGGCAGCGGCGGAGGAGCTGTGGCCGGCCTACGCCGCGCTCGACCAGGCGCAGTCGCTCTGGCTCGAGCGGCGCTCGGCCGGGTGGTACCGCTCCCAGCGCGAGGCCGCCGACGCCTACGTCCTGCTGCGCAAGCCCGGGCTGACCGCGCTGGAGCGGGCACGGGCGGCGCTGGCGAGGGCCGACGCGGAGCGCCGGCCGGCGACCGACCGGATGCGCCGGGCGCTCACCGCGGCCGACGCCGCGCTCGAGGCGCTGCGCGCGCCGGTGGGCTGATTGCCCGGTTTGACCCGCCTCGGAGGGTCGCCGCGCCGTACGATCACCGGGTGCTGCGCCTGCCGGACCGGCTGACGCCGGAGGGCCCGCAGGTCCTCCGGCTGATCGCGGCGGCGCTGACGGTGTCGCTGCTGGGGGCCTTCGGCGCGCTGGTGGTGATCGAGGCGCCGGTCCCGGTCGAGGCGCCCAGCGGCAGCGCCCGTGCGCGGGTCGCCCCGCCGGTCGCCCTGCCGCACCCGGAGAGCCTGCAGGCCCGCGCCGAGCGGGAGCAGCAGGTGCGCCAGCTGCTGGCCGACCGGGCCGGGGCGCTGCTGCGCCGGGACAAGGCGGCCTTCCTCGGCGTCGTCGACCCGGCCGCCGGAGCGCTGCGGGCGAGGCAGGCGGCGCTGTTCGACGCCCTGGAGGAGGTGCCGCTCGGCACCTGGCGCTACCGGTTGGACATCACGACCGAGCGACCGAGCGACAGCGCGCTGGACCGCCGCTACGGCCGCTACCGCTGGTGGGCCCCGGACGTGACGCTGGAGTACTCACTGGCCGGCTTCGACGAGCGGCCGCTCTCGGCGCTGCACCACCTGACCTTCGTCAGGCGCGAGGGCCGGTGGCTGCTCGGTGCCGACGACGACTTCGAGGACGTCGGCCTCGGCACCCCCCGCGCGCTGTGGGACCGCGGGCCGGTCGTGGCCGAACGGGTCGCGGACGTGCTGGTGCTGGGCCGTCCGGACGCGCGCCGGCTGCTGCGCAACGTCGCGTCCGTCACCGCCGGGGCGGTGCCGCGCGTCGACGCGGTGTGGGGGACCGACTGGCGGCGGGGCGCGGTCGTGCTGGTGCCGACCGACGGCGCGGAGATGGCCGACCTGCTCGGCTCGGACGGGGACCTGTCGCAGATCGCCGCGGTGGCGACCGCTGAGCTCGGCGGCGGGTCGCAGGAGTTCGACCCGAGCGGCGACCGGATCCTGGTCAACCCCGACACCTTCACCAAGCTCGGCCAGCTCGGCCGCCGGGTGGTGCTGACCCACGAGCTGACCCACGTCGCGACCCGCCGCGCGACCGGACCGGCGGTGCCGGGCTGGCTGGCGGAGGGCTTCGCCGACTACGTGGGCTACGCCGACGTCGACCTTCCGCTGGCGCTGTCGGCCCGCGAGCTGCGCGCGGACATCCGGGCCGGTGACGTGCCCGAGCAGCTCCCGTCGGACAGCGACTTCGACGGTGGCAACGAGGATCTCGCACAGGCGTACGAGCAGGCGTGGCTCGCGGTGCGCCTCATCGCGGAGCAGCACGGCCGGGACGGGCTGCTCCGCTTCTACCGCGCCGTCGGCGCCCGCCGCGGGGGAGTCGACTCCGCGGTCGCGGTCGAGGACGCGCTGCGCTCCGAGCTGGGCACCTCCGTCGCGGAGCTCACCGAGGCGTGGCGCGCGGCGCTGCAGCGCGAGCTCGGGTGAGCCGACGCCTCGTCGGCGCGCTCGCGGTGCTGCTCCTCGCGCTCGGCGTCGCACTCGCCCTCGCGGTGCCGTGGGACCCGCTGCCCGGAGCCACCCTCGACGGTGACCCGGCGCGCGACTTCACGCCCGCCCAGATGGCGCGCGAGGTGGCGTTCCACAGCTCGATCCGCCCCTGGTCGTACGCCGCTCTCCTCCTCGGGCTCGTCGTCACGGTCGCGCTGGGCGTGACCCGGTGGGGCTCGCGCCTCGTGGCCCGGCTCCCGGGCGGGTGGTTCGGGCGGGTGGTGCTCGGGACGCTGGTGCTGAGCGTGCTCGGCCGGCTCGCCACGCTGCCGCTGTCGGCGCGCGGCGAGGTGGTCCGGCGCGACTACGGCCTGTCGACGCACACCTGGGCGAGCTGGCTGGGTGACGTCGGCAAGGGCGTGCTCGTGGGGGCCGGACTCACCGCGCTGGCGCTGATCGCGCTGGTCGGGCTGGCCCGGCGCTTCCCGCGCACCTGGTGGGCGTGGGGGGCCGGCGCAACCGCTTCTCTCGTGGTGGCAGGCTCCTTCGCCTACCCGCTGGTCGTGGAGCCGGTCTTCAACGACTTCCGCCCGCTGGAGGCCGGCTCGCTGCGTGACGACCTGCTCTGGCTGGCAGCGGCGGACGGGGTCGCCGTGGACGAGGTGCTGGTCGCCGACGCCTCGCGGCGCACGACCGCGCTCAACGCCTACGTCAGCGGCTTCGGCAGCAGCCGCCGGATCGTCGTCTACGACACCCTGCTGGAGCAGGCGCCGCCGGAGGAGGTGCGAGTGGTCGTCGCCCACGAGCTCGCTCATGCCGGGTCCCGGGACGTGCTGGTCGGGACGCTGCTGGGCGCGCTGGGCGCGGCTGCCGCGGTGTGCGCGCTGGCGCTGGTGCTGTCGTGGACGCCGCTGCTGAGGCGGGTCGGGGCGGACGGGATGGGTGACCCGCGCGTCGTGCCGCTCGTGCTCGCGCTG
>SCTD01000114.1 GCA_004299215.1 Frankiales bacterium
ATGCCGCCGCCCCCGAAGCCGGCCGCCTCACCCGCGGCGTAGAGGCCGTCGAGCACCTCGCCGCCCTCGCGGAGCACCTGGCCGGAGAGGTTGGTCTCCAGTCCGCCGAGCGACTTGCGGGTCAGCACGTGCAGCTTCACGGCGATGAGCGGCCCGGCCTCGGGGTCGAGCAGCTTGTGCGGCTTGGCGACGCGGATCAGCCTGTCCCCGCGGTAGTTCCGCGCACCGCGCAGCGCCACGACCTGCAGGTCCTTGCTGAAGTCGTTGTCCATCTCGCGGTCGCGCGCGACCACCTCGGCCTCGACGGTCGCGTGGTCGAGCGGCGCCTCCGGGGCGATCGCGTTCATCCCGTCGACCAGCTCGCGCAGCGTCCTCCTCACGACGAAGTCGGCGCCCTTGTCCATGAACGCCTGCACCGGCTTCGGCGCGCCGGACCCGGCGCGGGACAGCACCTGCCGGATCGACTTGCCGGTGAGGTCGGGGTTCTGCTCCGACCCCGAGAGCGCGAACTCCTTCTCGATGATCTTCTGCGTGAGGACGAACCACGAGTGCTCGAAGCCGGTGGTCCGCAGGTACTCCAGCGTCCCCAGCGTGTCGAAGCCCGGGTAGAGCGGCACCGGGAGGCGCTTGCCCGCGCCGTCCAGCCACAGCGACGACGGCCCGGGCAGGATGCGGATCGCGTGCCGCGGCCATATGGGGTCCCAGTTCTGGATGCCCTCGACGTAGTGCCACATCCGGTCCGGGTTGATGCCGTGCGCCCCGGCGTCCTGGGCGATCTGGATCATCCGGCCGTCGACGTGCGCGGGCACCCCGGAGAGCATGAACTCCGGCGGGGTCCCCAGCCGGGACGGCCAGTTCGCCCGCACCAGGTCGTGGTTGCCGCCGATGCCGCCGGAGGTGACCACGACCGCCTGCGCGGCCAGGTCGAACTCCCCGACGATCGTGCGCGAGGACGACTCGCCGCGCTCCACGTCGGACGGCTCGAGGACGACGCCGGACACGCCCGTCACGTGGCCGTTCGTCACGACCAGCTCGTCGACCCGGTGCCGGAAGCGCAGCTCCACCTGCCCGCGGGCGACCGCCTCGCGCACCCGCCACTCGAACGGCGCGACCACACCCGGACCGGTCCCCCAGGTGACGTGGAAGCGCGGCACCGAGTTGCCGTGGCCGATCGCGCCGTACCCGCCTCTCTCGGCCCACCCGACGACCGGGAACCAGCGCACCCCCTGCGCGTGCAGCCAGGGACGCTTCTCCCCCGCGGCGAAGTCGACGTACGCCTCGGCCCACTGCCGCGGCCAGTGGTCCTCCTCGCGGTCGAAGCCGGCGGTGCCCATCCAGTCCTGCAGCGCGAGCTCGCGCGAGTCCTTGATGCCCATCCGGCGCTGCTCGGGCGAGTCGACCAGGAACAGGCCGCCGAAGCTCCAGAAGGCCTGCCCGCCCAGGTTGCAGGCGGGCTCCTGGTCGAGCAGCAGCACCTTGCGGCCGGCGTCCGCGAGCTCCGCGGTGGCGACCAGGCCGGCCAGGCCGGCCCCGACGACGATGACGTCTGCGTCCATGACGATCACCCTCTCAGACGACGTGCCTGCGCTCGTACTCCGCGCGCGCTGCCCGATCGGTCTGCCGGACCTGGTCCGGCACGAGCTTCTCGTACATCGCGTCCCGGGCGCGCTGCGGCAGCACCGCGAACAACCGGATGAGCAGACTCGTACGGGCCGGGACGAAGACCTCGAAGCGCGGCTTCTCGAGGGTGTCGACGACCGCGACGGCCACCTGCGCCGGCGTCAGGCGCGGGACACCGCCACTCGACGTCCCGGCCGCCAGCTCGGTCTCCACCACCGCCGGCATCACCAGCGAGAAGTCGACGCCGCTGCCGCGCAGCTCCGCGCGGACGGCCTTGGTCCAGCCGTGCACCGCGTGCTTGGTCGCCCCGTAGGTCGCCTCCCCGCGCGGCCCGATGTACGACGCCAGCGAGGCGACCGTGACGACGTGTCCGCGGCGCCGGGCGCGCATCGCGGGGAGCACCAGCCGGGCGCCCCGCACGACGCCCCAGAAGTTGACGTCCATCATCTTCTGGCCGGCGCCGGCCGGCTCCTCGTCGAAGGCGCCCACCCACATGACCCCGGCGTTGCTCACCAGCACGTCGACGTCGGCGAGCGCGAGCCACGAGGCGTACGACTCGTCGGACGTGACGTCGAGCAGCCCCGAGACGGCGG
>SCTD01000115.1 GCA_004299215.1 Frankiales bacterium
CTCGGTCAGCGCCCGGCGCACCGACGCCAGGTCGCCCCTGACCGGGGTGCGGGTCTGGGCGGCCGTGCCGATCCCGACCGGGATGCCGTTGCCGTCGACGAACACCGGCCGTAGCCGCGGTGCGTTCAGCAGCAGGGCCTGCAGCACGTCCCGCTCGATCGGGCCGTGCCCGACCAGCGTCGCCGGCTCGTCGCTGCGACCCTCGGCGACGGCATGCGGGACCAGGACCGCGATCTCCGATCCGCACGGAGCCGGCTGGCCGGGCAGGCAGCCGCAGCCCGCCCCGGCGCACCGGCCGGTGCCGAGGACGTCACGGCCGAGCAGCAGGTCGACCGCCGCGTCCAGCCGGCGCTGCTCGACGGTCCGGTCGTCCCAGCCGGTCACCGGCGCCGACCCGGCGCGGATCCGCTGCAGCACGGCCTGCGCATCGGTCGCCCGGACGCCGATCAGGAAGATGTCGGCCAGCCCGTCCTGGCGCTTGCGGTAGCCGACGGTCCGGCCGTCCTCGGCCGACGTGCGCTGCTCGACCGCGTCGGCCGGAGCGATCTGCAGCACCCAGGTCTTCAGCAGGTCCGCCAGTCGCGTGACGGTCAGAACCGCCCCGCGCTCGGCGTCACGCTCGAGCCGGACGAGCAGCCGCTGCCACAGCTCCAGCCGCTGCGCAGGCGTCAGGTCCTCCAGCTGCCGCACCACGGTCAGGCACTGCTCGACCTGCAGCACCCCGCGCTCGAGCGCCTCCAGCGCCCCCGGCAGCTCCGCCAACCCGGTCGCCTCGGTCAGCAGCCGATGCGCCTTCCACTCCGAGCAGCGCAGGTTCAACGCGACCTGCGCCGCCGTCATCAGGCTCAGCCCGGTCTCGCCGTGGATCGACTGCAGCGTCAGCACGTCCCGCAACAACCCGGCGTGCGCAGCACCCGCGCTCACCGCGTGCTGCGCGATCCGCGCCTCCACCTCGGCAGCAGCGGACAGGTCGAAACCCGCTTCGTCGCGAGATCGCCCGGCTGCCATGACGAGGACGCTACGACCGCCCTCCGACAGAACCGAGCCTGGAAAGCGGCTGTGGAGAAAGAAGTTCGAAGAAATTAAGGGGGAGACCTTCGCGCCCAGCCGGGTGGACGCTCAACTGGTCGGCATCATGCTCCTGTGCGCTAGGTGTCCTGACCACGGACGTTGTTGACCGCGGTTGACGGCGCGCCTGCTTGATCACAAAGAAGACCTCCGGGTGAGGTCGGTGTGTCTGACGCACCTACCCGAACCCCGGAGGTCTTCTTGTCGCACGTTAACGCTCGCCTGAACGAGTACGGACGCAACCTCGCCGTCGAGCGCTATCTCGCCGGCCAGAAGGTCAGGGACGTCGTGGATCGCCCGCTACGCCTTGGAGGGTCCGGCGGGGTTGGCGGACCGGTCGAGCCGTCCTCATCGCAGCCCGCGGCAGGTCCCGTTGCAGGTGGAGCTGAAGATCCTGCAGGCAAGGCTGGACCTGCATGCCGGGCCGGTTCAACTCGCTGCCGAGCTCGCCCTGTCCACCAGCACGATCGGGTAGGTCCTGCGGCGCTGGGCCGTGCCGCACCTGATCGACCTGGACCGGATCACCGGCGAACTGGCAACGCCGAGCGAACCGCAGCCTTTGACGTCTTCCTCGACCGCTACAGCACTCGCCGAGCACACACCGCACTCGGAGGCCGACTCCCGATCAGCCGAGTCGCCGCATGACCCCGGTCAACAACCTCTCCGGTCAGGACACCTAGGCACTCGCCTCTGGACGCGGGACACGAGCGTGCAGAAGAGCGCCGGGTCGTTGGGCGCGGCCACCGTCGACTGGCACTGACCGCAGCGCCGGCTCAGTGGTAGAGCACGTCCCGCACCCAGGTCTCGGCAGGGCGGTCGCGCAGCGCCAGCCTCTCCGGACGGCCGCCCTCGGCCGCGAGCGTCAGCTCGTCGGAGGTGAGCAGGACCGGCCGGTCGAAGCCGCGGTCCTGCGCGGGGGTCGCGGCAGCAGCCGCAGGCCCGAACGCCGGGTCGATGAGGGCGAGTCGGGTCCAGCCGCGGCGCCGCATCGGCACGACCGCCGCGCCCATGCCCCCGGCGGCGTTGGCCAGCGAGGTGCGCAGGCTGCGTGAGCCGAGCAGCGTGACCACGTCGCAGCCGCCGTACGGGCGCAGCTGCCCCTTGGGGTCGCGCGCGACCCGCTCGGCGGCGAGCGAGCCGAGCTCCTCCAGCAGCAGCCGGGCCCCGGACCACGCGACCTCGGGATCGATGCCGGCCTCGTCCAGCGCGCTGGTCGGCACGAGGACGACCCGGTCCGGGTCGGCCGGGTCCACCCCGACGGCGCCGAAGCCGAGGTCGAGCGCCTCACCGAGGACGCGCTCGCGAACCCAGTCGAGGCCGGGGTGCAGCACGTGTTCGAGCGGCAGGCCGACGGGGCGCAGGGCGAGCTCGAGCTCCTCCCGGCTGAGGTCGGCGCACCAGCGGCGGGCCAGCAGCCACGCGCTCAGGCGGGCCCGTCCGAGCGTCCCCTCGGGGTCGTGCCCGGCGAGCGCGCGACGGCACTCCGACCACGAGACCCACACCCGCGGCGACCCGGTCAGCATGACGCCGGCCCGGGCCGGCTCCAGGTCGACGTCGTTCAGCACCGAGACGGCCAGGACGCCTCGTCGCAGCTCGGTGGTGGTGGGGGCTCGCACGTCTCGACGGTACCCAGCGGCACCCGCCGTCACGCGGAGCCAAGAGGGTGAAGCCCGCGTGGCGGAGGAGTTCACCCGGGCTTCACGGCGGCTCCGTTAGCGTCCGCGGCGTGCGCGTGCTGGTGGTCGAGGACGAGGTGCCGCTCGCCGACGCCGTGGCGCGCGGCCTGCGTCGCGAGGGCATGGCCGTCGACACCGCGTACGACGGCGACAGCGGCCTCGAGAAGGCGATGATGACGAGGTACGACGTGCTCGTCCTGGACCGCGACCTGCCCGGTCGCTCGGGCGACGACATCTGCCGCCGGCTGGCCGCGGACGGGTCGCTGACCCGCGTCCTCATGCTGACCGCCGCCGCGGGGCTGGCGGACCGGGTGGCCGGTCTCGAGCTCGGCGCCGACGACTACCTCGCCAAGCCCTTCGCCTTCACCGAGCTCGTCGCGAGAGTGCGGGCCCTGGGCCGACGGGCCACGCCGGCCGCGCCCCCCGTGCTGCACGGGCCGGGAGGAGTCGTGGTCGATCCCGCCCGTCGTACGGCCACCCGGCATGGCGTCGACCTCGGCCTCACCCGCAAGGAGCTGGGAGTGCTGGAGGAGCTGCTGCGGGCCGAGGGCGCGGTCGTCTCCGGCGAAGAGCTGCTGGAGCGGGTGTGGGACGAGTTCGCGGACCCGTTCACCACCACGGTCCGGGTGACCGTGATGACCCTGCGCAAGAAGCTCGGCGAGCCGCGGGTGGTGCACACCGTGGTCGGCGCGGGCTACCGGCTGGGGGAGCCCGAGTGACCGAGTCGCGTACGACCCTGCGCTGGCGGCTCACCCTCGTCTACGGCGCGGTCGCTCTCGCGGTGGGCCTGCTGCTCCTGCTCCTGTCCGTGGTGCTGGTGAGCTCGGCGCTCTCGGCCGGGCTGCTGGACCTTCCCCGGGGCCTGGGCGTGCGGCTGCCCGACGGGCGGATCCTCACCCTGGAGGCCTTCCAGGACTCGCTGCGCGAGCAGGCGCTCGGGCAGCTGCTGCGACGCGGGCTGCTCGCGCTGGTGCTGCTGGGCGCGCTCGGGGTGGCGGTGTCGTACTACCTCGCCGGACGGGTGCTGCAGCCGCTGCAGGACATCACCGTTGCGGCGCAGCGGCTGTCGGCGGAGCGGCTGGACGCGCGGATCGACCTGGCCGGGCCGCAGGACGAGCTCAAGCAGCTCGCCGACACCTTCGACGACATGCTCGCCCGGCTCGAGGCGGCGTTCGAGGCGCAGCGCCGCTTCGTCGCGGACGCCAGCCACGAGCTGCGCACCCCGTTGGCCGTGATGCGCACCGAGGTCGAGGTGGCGCTGGCCGACCCTGACGCCAGTGCCGAGGACCTGCGCGAGGCGGCGGTGGTGGTCCGCGACGCGACCGTCCGCGCGGACCGGCTGGTGGACAGCCTGCTGCTCCTCGCCCAGTCCGAGCGGATGCAGGGCCCGTCGGTGCGGGAGCGGGTCGAGCTGCCCGAGGTCGGTGCGCAGGCCCTGGCGGCCGTCGCCGGCGAGATCGAGGAGCGTGGTCTGAGCGTGGCGACCTCGTGGGGTCCGGCCGCGGCGCTCGGGGACCGCGGGCTGCTCGAGCGGCTGGCCGGGAACCTGGTCGAGAACGCCGTGCGCCACAACGTCGACGGCGGCTGGCTCCGGGTCGACACCGGCGTGGTCGACGGCCGGGCGCGGCTCGAGGTCTCCAGCTCCGGCGGCGTGATCGCGCCGGGAGAGGTCGCGGGGCTGTTCGAGGCGTTCCGCCGGCACGGCACCGCCCGGACCGCTCGCCGCGGAGCCGGGCTCGGCCTCGCGATCGTCCGCGCGGTGGCCGAGCTGCACGGCGGGACGGCCCGTGCCTCCGCCCGCCCCGACGGGGGTCTCGTGGTCACAGTGGACCTGCCACGAAGCCCGTGAGTGCCGTACGGGCCACGGCGCATAGCCCGATCTAGCCGCTTCGTCCCGCCCGGTCGGGCCGACTTCTGCGAAAACGGTCCCCGGTGGCTCCGGGGCTGCGCATCATCGGCTCAGCAGATCGACGGGTGACGGAGGCCGAGCAATGGTGACGACGGCGGCAGTGGACGTGGCCATGATGCTGGTGGTCCTCGGCGTCGTCGCGCTCATCGGCCTCGCCGCGCACGTGGCGCGCGAGCTCCAGCCCCGGCGCCCGCAGCTGCCCGACGACGACTGCCCGCCGCCGGGGCTGTCCCGCCTGGTGCCCGTCGGGCGCCAGGTCGACGTCGAGTGCCGCGACGGCCTGGCCGCCCTCGAGCTCTGGCTGGCCACCCGGAGGGTGCGCCCCTAGTCCAGTGGGTGGCTGTGGTCCGAGGGGGGCCACAGTCACCCACTGCCGTCACTGCAGGAGGTCCGTGCTCACGAGGGGGGAGCGCGGACCTCCGGCACGTCACGGGTTCAGCAGACGTGCCGGCCGCGGATCCGGGGCGCGGCGTCGGGGTCGCGCACGCAGCGGACCCAGGGCGGGTCGTCGGGACGCTCGACGAAGCCGAGGCGGCGGAGCATCCGGCGGGACGCCTCGTTGTCGAGGTGCACGTCCGCGACGATCCGCTGCACCCCCGGCTGCTGCTCGGCCCAGGCGCAGAGCAGGGCGACCGCCTCGGTGCCCAGGCCCTGCCGGCGCGCCGGGGCCGCCAGCCCGTAGCCGATCACGACGCTGCCCTCGGCGTCCGGTCCGCCGCGCCAGCCGCAGTCACCGACGACCTCGCCGTCGCGTACGACGAGCCAGCCGCCGTCGTCGCCCTCCTCGCCGTGCTCGGCCAGCGGGCGCAGCGCGTCGACGGTGTCGGCGTGCGGCCACCCCCGGCCGGCCAGCAGCGGCGTCAGGAACGGCGTCGGGTCCTCGCCGGCCACGACGGCGCGGGCCAGGCCGAGGCTCACCGGGACCAGGGCCACCTGCGCACCGGTGAGCCGGGGGAGGGTCACCCGCTGAACGGCGGTGGGGCGTTGGGCGCCGGTGGGGTCGACGAGGTCGTCGAGGTCTCCTCCTCCGGCTGCTCCGGCTGCTCCGGCTCCGGCAGCGCCTGCGCCAGCGGCCCGGCCGTCCGAGCCACCTGCCACGCCCGCGCGCCGTTGCCGCGCAGCGCGTCGGCCACCGTCTCCGCAGTGATCGGTTGTGGCGGGGTCCACGCCAGCCGGCGCACGGCATCGGGCTGCAGCAGGTTCTCGGGCGGCATCCGCAGCTCGTCGGCGAGCGCCGTGACCACGGCTCGCACCCGGGCCAGCCGGCGGGCGGCGACCGGGTCGCGCTCGGCCCAGCGGTTCGGCGTCGGCGGCCCGTCGCCGACCGGCGACGGGACAGGGAGCTCGTCCTCGGGCAGCGCGACGGCCGCCTGCAGCGCGCCGAACCAGGTGTCGACGTGCCGGCGCGTCGAGCGCCCGCCGAAGACCGGCAGCGCCATCAGCTCGGCCGGCGTGCGAGGCGCCGCGGTGACGGCGGCGACGATCGCCGAGTCGGGCAGGATCCGCCCGGGCGCGATGTCGCGGCGGCGTGCCATCGCATCACGCACCTCCCAGAGCGCGCGGACCGCCGCGAGCTGCCGCCGGTTGCGCATCCGGTGGATCCCGGAGGTCCGTCGCCACGGGTCCACCCGCGGCGGCGGCGGCGGTGCCAGCCGGACCGCCTCGAACTCCTCGGCGGCGAGCTCCAGCTTGCCCTGCGACCGCAGCTCCTCCTCGAGCGCGTCACGCAGCTCGAGCAGGACCTCGACGTCGAGCGCGGCGTAGACCAGCCACGACTCCGGCAGCGGGCGGGTGGACCAGTCGGCGGCCGAGTGCCCCTTCTCCAGGCGCAGTCCGAGCACGTTCTCGACCATGGCGCCGAGGCCCACGCGCTCGAAGCCGGCGAGCCGGCCCGCCAGCTCGGTGTCGAACACCCGTGGCGGCACCATGCCGATCTCGGCGAGACAGGGGAGGTCCTGCGACGCGGCGTGCAGCACCCACTCGTCGTCCTGGAGCACCGAGGACAGCTCGGACAGGTCCGGGCAGCCGATCGGGTCGATCAGCGCGGTGCCGGACCCCTCCCGGCGCAGCTGCACCAGGTAGGCGCGCTGGCTGTAGCGGTAGCCGGAGGCGCGCTCGGCGTCGACCGCGACGGGCCCGCGACCGGCAGCGAAGCGGCGGACGACCTCGTCCAGCGCGGCGCCGGTCTCGACGACGGGCGGGACGCCGTCCCGCGGGGCGAGCAGCAGCTCCACCTCGGGCTCGTCGCCGGACACGCCCCCCTCGTGACCCGGCAGGGTCGTCGTCACCCGAGCGAGGGTACGGGAGGACGTCGTTAGCGGATGACTCCGGCGCGCATGGCCATGGCCACCATCTCGGCACGGTCGCCGGTGCCGAGCTTGCGCGCGATGCGGGCGAGGTGGGACTTCACGGTCAGAGCGGACAGCCCGAGCTGCTCGCCGATCTGCTTGTTGGACTGCCCGTCGGCGACCAGCCGGAGCACCTCGACCTCGCGGCCGGAGAGCTCGCTGACACCGGACTCGACCGGGCCGCCGCGCAGGCCGGCGGCGAGCAGGGAGGCGACGGACGGGTCGGCGTAGACACCGCCGTCGAGCACGCGGCGGACGCCGTCGGCGACCACCAGCGGCGAGGCGGACTTCAGCAGGTAGCCCTGCGCACCGGCCACGAACGCGGCGCGGACGGAGTAGGGGTCGTCGGCGGCGGACAGCACGACCAGGCGCTGCCACCCGGCGGCACGCAGGTCGGCCAGCAGGTCCAGCCCGGACCCGTCCGGCAGGCCGAGGTCCAGGACGCACAGCTCGCGCGGGCCCGAGACGTGGGCACGCGCCCGGGCCTCGCCGATGGTGGCCGCCTCGACCACCTCGCGCGCGCCCATCTGACGCAGCCGGTTGACCATGGACTCGCGCACCAGCGGGTGGTCGTCGACCACCATGGCGGAGAAGCCGGCCGTGTCGCTGCTGGCCGCCTGCACCGGGATCGTCTGGACCGCACCCTCAAGACCGGCTGTCACCGTGTCCTCCGCTCGCTGACCGGGCAGGACTGCCCGCTGTCAGGACGTGCTTCGGCGTGCACGGCCGTGTACTGAAGCCACGCCCGTCGCGACCTGGCTCCCGCGGCGGTGCGACCGCTGGGCCGAATGGGGGACAGCGCCCCCGCCGGCTGGAGTCGAGGGCTGCTCCTGCCGAGGGAACAACGATGCCCTCTCGACCCTCGGAGACCCCTGTGCCCCAGACCGCGCGTCGACCGCTGCTGCCGGTGCTGCTCGGCGCGGCGCTGCTGGCTGCCTCCCCGACGGCAGCGCCGTCGCCCGCGGTCGCCGAGCTGCGGGCGGTCGTGACGTACGACGGGGCGCTCCCGTCGCTGCCCGGCCTCGACGTGCTGCACGTCCTCCCGTCGGTCGGTGCGCTGGTCGTCCAGGGCACGCCGCTCGAGCTGGCCGGGCTGCCGCGGGTGGCCGGGGTGCGCGGCGTCGCCCCCGACACCGAGGTCCGCTTCACCGGCCGCGCCTCGACCGCCCCGGCGGTCGCTGCTGCTGCGGGCCTGGACGCGCCCGCCGGCCGGCCCGGCGCAGGTGCGGGGGTACGGATCGCCGTCGTCGACACGGGCGTCACCGACACCGCCGCGCTCAACCGGGCCAGCGGCCGGCTCGTCGACGCCATCGACACGTCGACCACGCCCAGACGCGGCGGCCTCGTGGACGGCTACGGGCACGGCACCTTCATGGCCTCGGTCATCGCCGGCGGGCCGGTCGACGGCGGGCCGCCCGTGGGCGTCGCGCCGGGTGCCACCGTCCTCGTCGTCCGGGTCGCGCAGGCCGACGGCACCACCCGGCTGTCCCAGGTCGTCCGCGGCCTGGACTGGGTCGCCCGCAACGCCGCCCGCGTCGACGTCGCCAACCTGTCGCTCAGCCACACCCGGCCCGCCGAGGCCTACGGAGCCGACCCCCTCACCGACGCCGTCGAGAGGGTGCGCGACGCGGGGGTCACCGTCGTCGTCTCGGCCGGCAACGACCCCGATCTCGTCGGCGACCCCGGCTTCACCCCCCGCGCGCTGACCGTCGGAGCGGCGGACCTGACCACGGGCACGGCGTCGGTCGCCCCCTTCAGCGGCAGTGCCGTGGTGGCGGGCGTGCTCAAGCCGGACCTCGTCGCGAACGGCGTCGGCGTCCTCGGGGTCCTTCCGCCCCGCTCGATGATCGCCCGCGAGAACCCCGACGCCCGAGCCACCGCCACCCTGTGGCGGGGCACCGGCACCAGTCAGGCAGCGGCGGTCACCAGCGGCGCAGCGGCGCTGCTGCTGGCGCAGCACCCCGACG
>SCTD01000116.1 GCA_004299215.1 Frankiales bacterium
CGAGAAGCCGGGGATCTTCAGCTCACCGGTCACGCGCGGCGCCGCCGGGTCGGACAGGTCGAGGACGTAGAGCGGGTCGGTCTGCCGGAAGGTCACCACCGTCGCGAGGTCGCCGAGGTAGCGCACCGCGTAGATCCGCTCGTCGATGCCGAGGCCACCGACCCGGCCGACCTGGACCAGCCCGTCGTCCCGTTCCTCCAGCACGATCACGCTGGACGAGCTGGGGGTCTGCCCGCCCCACGGCGGCGCGCTGGTGGTGGCGACGCGCAGGTGCCCGTCGTACGACGACAGCGCCCACCGGCCGATCACGTAGCCGTCGACCGAGGCGCTCCCGGCGTACGAGGTGCGGTCCGGGGCGGAGGTGTCGAAGGCGTGCAGCTCGGTGGTGACCTCGTTCTCCACGTCGACGGTCGAGGTGTCCGACGGGGCGCTCGAGACGGCGTCCTCGGCGACCGCCGGCGCTGCCGTACCCCAGCGGCTGGTCGCGACGTAGAGCCGGTCGGCGGAGGCGTAGACGAGCTCGCCGTCGGTGGTGACGGCGGTCGTGTCGAGAGGCTGCAGGTCGCGCTGCAGGTCGAGCGTCGTGACCAGCAGCGTGCTCGCGCCGCGCGGGTCCGGAGCGTGCCGGACGTCGGAGCAGCCGACGGCCTGGTCGTCGGAGATGAGGTCGCCGTCGGCGTCCCGTCGCTCGATCGAGGGCAGCACATCCACGAGCCCGACAGCCCCGGCCCGCGTGCGGTTCTCGGCGAGGGCGGCGTCGTTCTGCGCCTGGCCGTACGGCTGGACCGGCTGCACGCCCTCGGGCATCGGGGTGGAGCTGGTGACGAGCCGCACCGCGCCGTCCGACAGCCGTGCCGACAGGTAGCGACCGTCGAGCTTGATCTGCTCGACCAGCCGTGGCGCGGCCGGGTCGGCGATGTCGTAGAGCAGCGCCGTGGTGCTCGTGCTGGAGGGGCCGTAGGGCATCGAGCGGAACGACGAGGCGGGACGGCCCCACCAGCCGCCGTTCGGGGCGAGCACGAGGACGCGGTCGCCGTCGACGAGCAGCTCGGAGCCGTAGACCTCCTGGCCGAGCGAGGTGCTGCTGAGCGTCACCGGCTCCGCCCCGCGGCGGATGATCTGCAGCCGGTTCTGCGCGACGGCGAGCAGCAGGTCGCCGCTGGTCTTGGCGAGGTCCGGCTCGTCGACGCCGCGCTCCTGCAGGTTGGTGCCGGTCGGCCCGCTGCCGACGGCGCCGGTGTCGGCGCCACCCACCGCGGCGGCTGCTCCGGCGCTGGGCGCCCCGGTGGCAGCCGTGTCCCGCGCGCCCTCGGCGTAGGCGATCCCCCCGCCACCGCCGACGCCCCACGGGGTGGCGCTCCGGCGCAGCTCGGTGCGGTAGTGGTCGAGGAGCTCGCCGCAGGAGTCGTACGGCACGAGCCCCTCCGCCGCGGCCCGGGGGGCGGCGCCCGGCAGCAGCGTCAGCCCCCCGGCGACCAGGACGAGCGCGGCGACGATCCCGGTGCTGGTGACGAGACGGCGAGACGGCACGGCGACCTCCAGGGCTGCGACTGCAGGTGTGACGCAGCCCGACCTGCGCAGGATCCACCCGAAACCGGTTGCGCCGGGGCGGAACGTGGCGAGGTGATGCTCTCGACCGCCCGCCTGGACCTGCACCCGCTGCCGCTGCCCGTCATCGACGCCGTGCTGGCCGGGGACCTCGCCCGCGCCCGAGCGCTGGTGCCGTACGACGTCACCGACGCGACGTTCGCGGCGGACGGGCAGGTGCTGCGCTTCCGGCAGCGGCAGCTGCGCGACGACCCGACGGAGCTGCCGTGGCTCTACCGGGCGGCGGTGCTGCGTGGCACCCGGGAGGTCGTGGCGCGCGGCGGCTTCCACGCACCGCCGGACGCGGACGGCACGGTGGAGATCGGCTACAGCGTGCAACCCGCCTGGCGGCGGCAGGGGCTCGCGACCGAGCTCGCTGCCGGGCTCATCGGCTGGGCCGGCGAGCGCGGGGCGGTCCGCTGCCTGGCCAGCACCTCGCCGGACAACGCGCCCAGCCAGGGCGTGCTGGCCCGGCTCGGCTTCGTCCGCACGGGCGAGCAGCTGGACGAGATCGACGGCCTGGAGTGGGTCTACACGCTCGAGCTGGGAGACCCGCGGAGGGTTCGGTAGCATCCGTCCCGGCAGTCGCGAGGCTGCCAGGGAGGCGTCGCCTAGTCCGGTCTATGGCGCCGCACTGCTAATGCGGTTTGGGTCTCAAGCCCATCGGGAGTTCAAATCTCCCCGCCTCCGCCCACTGCTCCATCCGGGTGAACCTGCTCCGGCGCCCGCCCGCCGCGCGACCCACCGTCCGGGGTCCCGGGATCCCGCGACCCGTTGGGCCGTTCGCGCCACGAGGCGGCTCGCGTACGCCGTCCGGGGGATCGCGGCGTGGCCGATCGGGCGGCACGAAACATGACAAGTGCTTCAGAACCGCCGCGCACTATGACGAACAGGTTCTCAGCGAGCGTCGCTCGTCCCCCCTCAGGAGAACCCCATGACCCGTCCCTTGCGCTACCTGATCGTCTCGTCCGTCACCCTGCTGTCGGGCGCGGTCGCCGTCGCCGGGCTCGTCCCCGTGGCCGCCGTCAGCGCGCTGCCGTCGACGGCGCCGCTGCCCGGGGTCGCCGCGCCGGCCGCCGTGCGCCCGGTCGCAGCCCTGTCCGCCGCCCAGCTCGTCCGCGACCAGATCTCGCTGGGGTTGGACTGCACCCTCAGCCGCGGCGACGTCCCGCTGTGCCTGCACGGCGAGGACGGGGCGCCCGACGGCGTGGAGGCGGCGAGCGGCGCGAACGGTACGACCGGCACCACCGGTGAGATCGGCTGCTACGGCAACGGCAACGACGGACGGCGCGTGCGTGCCGTCTACGCCCGACCGCAGGGCTCGCCGGACCGCTACGCCGAGTCGCTCACCTCGATCCGCGGTTGGGCGGCCGGCGTCAGCGCCCAGTTCGACGAGTCCGCGATCCGCACCGGCGGCCGCCGGCACGTGCGCTACGCGACCACCCCAGGCCCGTCCTGCACGCTGGTCGTCCTGTCCGTGACGCTGCCGGATGCAGCCTTCGGCTCGTTCAAGGCCACCGTCGACGCGCTCGAGCAGCGTGGTCTGAAGGAGCCGTACTCCAAGTACCTCGTCTGGGCGGACACCGACCGCGTCTGCGGACTCGCCACGAGCTTCGTCGACGACTCGCCGGGGTTGGACAACCTCAACAACGGGAGCCTCCCGTCGTACGCCCGGATCGACCGGCGCTGCTGGGGCAAGGTCGAGACCCACGAGCTCGTGCACATGCTCGGCGGCGTGCAGAGCTCGGCGACCAACGGCACGGCCGGCTTCCACTGCAGCGACGGCCTCGACGTGATGTGCTACGACGACCGGACCGCCGGCAGCACGCAGCGCGCGGTCTGCGGCAAGGAGCGCGTACGCATCCTGGACTGCCGCAACGACGACTACTTCTCCACGTCCGCGCCGCGCGGCAGCTACCTGCAGACGCACTGGAACACCGCGCGCAGCTCGTTCCTCGCCGCGACCCTGCGCGACCCGGCTGCGGAGCCCGCTCCGCGCAGCTCGCCCTCGCCGAGCGCATCGCCCGAACCCAGCCGCCCGCCGGAGGAGATCGAGGACCCGCTGCCTGTGCCGCTGCCGGCCGTGCAGCTGCCCGCCGGGATCCCGACCCTGCTGCCGTCCCTGCTCGCGAGCCAGCGGTGAGCGCCCTCCAGCTGTCGGGCG
>SCTD01000117.1 GCA_004299215.1 Frankiales bacterium
CCGTCACCGGTCCCTCCCAGGGCGTGCCGCTGCCGGCCCTGGGCACGTTCTCCCACGAGGCCGTGACGTTCGACGACGCGCGCGGCCAGCTCTACCTCACCGAGGACACACCTGACGGTCGTCTCTACCGCTTCACGCCGGATGCCTACCCGGACCTCCGCACCGGTCTGCTCGAGGTGATGAGGGTCGCTACGGACGGGACCGTGACGTGGCTCCCCGCCCGCAACCCCGACCGGCCGCAGAGCGCGAACCGCGTTCCCGAGTCGACCGCGTTCGACGGCGGTGAGGGGATCTGGTTCGACAGCGACCACGTCTACTTCACGACCAAGGGCGACAACCGGGTGTGGGACCTCGACGTGGGCGCCCAGCGGCTGTCCGTGCTCTACGACGCCGTGGCCATCGGTGACGACGCACCGCTCACCGGCGTCGACAACATCGTCGTGTCGCGGAGCGGGGACGTCTTCGTGGCCGAGGACGGCGGCAACCTGGAGATCGTGCTCATCACACCCGAGGGCGTGGTCGCTCCCGTGGTCCGCCTGGCCGGCCACGACGCCAGCGAGATCTGCGGGCCGGCCTTCAGTCCGGACGGCCGGCGCCTCTACTTCTCCTCGCAGCGCGGCACCGACGGCAGGGGGGTGACCTTCGAGGTGTCCGGTCCGTTCCGCGTGGAGCGGACGACGGGTCCGGTGCGCGGGCAGCAGCCGGTTCCCGCGACGACAGCATCGCCCTCACCGGCGCCGTCCGGCAGCGCTCCTCGCCCCGCCGGTCAGCAGCTCCCCGCGACGGGAGCGTCCACGGTGGTGGCGGCGGCCGCAGCCGCCGCGGCACTCGGAGGGGTGGCGGCTCACCGCGCGTCTCGGGACTGATCCCGTCAAGATGTCGTCAAGAACCGGCGAAACAGGCCCGTTCTCGCCCGCCGGCGGGTGAAATGACGGATCGTGCGCACGCTGAAGAGGTTCCTCGTCGGCCGCGCCCTGCGCAGCGACCGGGCCGGTGAGCAGGAGCTGCCCAAGCACCTCGCGCTGCCCATCTTCGCGAGCGACCCGCTGTCGAGCGTCACGTACGCGACGCAGGAGCTCCTCGTGGTGCTCACCCTCGGCGGGCTGGCCTACCTCTACCTGACGCCCTACCTCGCCGCCGGCGTCGTCCTGCTGCTGACCGTCGTCGTGCTCTCCTACCGCCAGCTGGTCCACGCGTACCCGTCGGGCGGCGGTGACTACGAAGTCGCGTCGGTGAACCTCGGCCGGCGCAGCGGCGGCGTCGTTGCCAGCGCCCTGCTGGTGGACTACGTGCTCACCGTCGCCGTGTCCGTCTCGGCCGGTGTCGACAACATCATCAGCGCCGCCGAGGGGCTGGCGGACCACCGCGTCGCGCTCGCGCTCGGCTTCGTCGCCTTCCTGACCGCCATGAACCTGCGCGGTGTGAAGGAGTCCGGCAAGGCCTTCGCCGTCCCGACGTACGGGTTCGTCGCGGGGGTCGCCGTGATGATCGGCTACGGCCTGCTTCAGGCCCTCACCGGCGAGCCGCCGCAGGCCGAGAGCTCCGGCTACACAGTCGTCGCCGAGCCCGGCAAGGAGGGTCTCACCGGACTGGCGTTCGCGTTCCTCGCGCTGCGCGCGTTCGCGTCCGGCTGCACGGCGCTGACGGGTGTGGAGGCGATCGCGAACGGTGTGCCGTCCTTCCGCAAGCCGAAGAGCCGCAACGCCGCCACGACTCTGGCGCTCATGGGTGCGATCGCCATGAGCATGTTCGTCGGGATCACCGCACTCGCCGTCATCTCGAAGGTCCGCTACTCCGAGCACCCGTCGGAGCAGTTCGTCGAGTTCGGCGACGGCGAGGTGCAGCGCAGTGTCATCGCGCAGGTCGCCGCGGCCGTGTTCGGCAACGGCACGCCGGGCTTCTTCTACCTGCAGGTGATGGCCGCCGGGATCCTCATCCTCGCCGCGAACACGGCGTTCAACGGCTTCCCCCTGCTCGGGTCGATCCTCGCGCAGCACCGCTACCTCCCGCGGCAGCTGCACACCCGCGGCGACCGGCTCGTGCACAGCAACGGCATCCTGCTGCTGGCCGTCTTCGCCGGCCTGCTCATCACCCTCTTCGACGCGAGCGTCACCCGCCTCATCCAGCTCTACATCATCGGCGTCTTCACCTCCTTCACCTTCGGCCAGGCCGGGATGGTGAAGCACTGGAACCGCCTCCTGCGCAGCGGCGCGGTGTCCAGCGACCGGCGGGCCGGAGTGCGTCGCAGCCGGGCCATCAACGCCCTCGGCGCCGCGCTGACCGGCCTCGTGCTGGTCATCGTCACGATCACCAAGTTCACGCACGGCGCCTACCTCGTGCTGATCGCGATGCCGATCCTCTACCTGCTGATGCAGGCGATCCACCGGCACTACGAGCAGGTCGCGGTCGAGCTCGACCCCGGTGACGAGGTCGTCCCGCTGCCGAGCCGCAACCACGCGATCGTGCTCGTCTCTAAGCTGCACGCACCGACGCTTCGCGCGCTGGCGTACGCACGTGCCACCCGCCCGCACGACCTGATCGCGCTGACCGTCTCCGTCGATGCCGCGGAGGCGCGCCAGCTGCAGGAGCAGTGGGACCGGCGCGGCCTGGCCGTGCCGCTGACGACGCTCGACTCTCCCTACCGCGAGATCACGCGGCCCGTGCTCGACTACGTCCGGGAGCTGCGGCGCAAGAGCCCGCGTGACGTGGTGACAGTCTTCATCCCGGAGTACGTCGTCGGTCACTGGTGGGAGCAGCTGCTGCACAACCAGAGCGCGCTCCGGCTGAAGACCCGGCTGCTCTTCCAGCCCGGCGTGATGGTCACGAGCGTCGCCTACCAGCTGCGGTCGTCGAGCGGCCAGGACGACGACGAGAACACCCCGGCTCAGGGCTCGAAGCGGTAGCCGCTCCCGGCGATCGTGATGAGGTGCCGCGGCGCGGCCGGGTCGACCTCGAGCTTGCGACGAAGCTGCGCCATGTAGACCCGCAGGTAGTGGCGGGACTCGTTGCCGTACGTGCTCCCCCAGACCGCGTGCAGCAGGTCGAGCTGCCCGACGAGCTGCCCGGGACGTCGGACCAGCTCCTCGAGCAGGTGCCACTCGGTGGGGGTGAGGTGGACCACCTCGCCGTCGGCGCGCGTCGCCGTACGCGCCGCGAGGTCTGCGGTGAAGGACGCGGTGACGACGCGGGAGTCGGCACCCGGCCGGCTGCCTCCGCGGCGCAGCGCGGCGCGGACCCGGGCGAGCAGCTCGTCCATCCCGAACGGCTTGGACACGTGGTCGTCACTCCCCGCGTCGAGCGCGGCGACCTTGTCGGTCTGCTCACCGCGGGCGGAGAGCACGAGGATCGGCAGGTCCGACCAGCGACGCAGCCCGGCGATGACCTCGAGCCCGTCCATGTCCGGCAGGCCGAGGTCGACGATGGCGAGGTCCGGCGGGTTCTGCGCTGCATGCGCCAGCGCCTCGTGACCGGTGGGCACGGCGTCGACCTCGTACTGCCGCGCCTCGAGGTTGAGCCGCAGCATGCGGAGCAGCGTGACGTCGTCGTCGACCACGAGGATCCGCGTCATCGCGGTGCCTTCCGCAGCCGGATGCTCATCGTGAGCCCGCCACCGGGTGTCTCCGACGGCTCGAGCGAGCCGCCCATCGCCGCGGTGAACCCCTGCGCCACCGACAGCCCGAGACCCAGCCCGCCCGGGGTCCGGTCGCCCAGCCGCTGGTAGGGCGCGAAGAGCGCGGCATGGCGTGACGCGGGCACACCGGGTCCGGTGTCGACGACGGACAGCACCACGTGCTCGGGCCGCTCGGCAGCGGTGACGAGGACGTTGGTGCCGCGGCCGCTGTGCCGCAGCGCGTTGTCGACGAGGTTCGCGACGACCCGCTCGGCCAGCCCGACATCGGCGAGCACCAGCGGCAGCCGGTCCGGGAGGTCGACGACGACCCGTTCACCGCCGGCCAGTCCCTGCACGCCGCGGCCGACGATCTCCTCCACGTCGACCGGCGTCAGCGCGACGCTCAGCGCTCCGGCGTCGAGACGGGACGCCGCGAGCAGGTTGGACACGAGCCCGTCCAGGCGGTCGGCCGAGCTCTCCACGGCGTCGAGCAGCTCCTCCCGATCGGCGTCGGTCCACTGCACGTCCTCGGCACGCAGGCTGGTGACCGCGGCCTTGATGCCCGCGAGCGGGGTGCGGAGGTCGTGCCCCACGCCGGCGAGCAGAGCCGTACGAAGCTGGTCGACCGCCGCGAGCCTCGCCGCCTCCGCGGCCTGCGCCGCGAGCTCCCTGTCCTCGACGGACGCGACGGCGGCGCGCGCGAAGGCGCGCAGCACGCGCTGGTCGTCACCGCTCAGCGATCGGCCGTGGACCTGGAACGCGCGACCGTCGGCGAGGTCGAGCCGCAGCTCCTCGCCGACCCCCGGGGCTCCCGACTCGGCGAGGACGGCGTCGCCCTCGACGACCGCGGCGTGGTCCAGGCCGAACACCTGGAGGACGCGGAGCAGCACCTCGTCGATGGCCGCGGAGCTGTCGCTACGCATACCTGCGAGGGCGGACAGCTCCGCGGCCTCGGCAGCCGCGCGCACCGCGTCGCTGTGCCGGCGCGCGGCGACGCCCACGACGACGCTGACCGCGACCGCCACGGCCAGGTAGACGGCCAGCGCCAGCCCCTGGTCGAGCCGGTGCACGGAGAACGTGCCGTACGGCTGGGTGAAGACGACGTTCAGCAACAGGAAGCCACCGAGCGCGGTGGGCAGCGCCGGTCGGATCCCGCCGACGATGGCCGCGGTCACGACGACGGACAGCGTGAGCAGCACGGGGGTGCTGAGCAGCAGGTCCTCGCGTCGGCCGGCGAGCGCGGCGGTCAGCAGCAGCAGCCCGACGCATCCGACGGCGGCGCCGATCAGCTGTCGTCGAGCCGAGACGCCGTACGCCCGTGGCGGCAGCGCACCTGCCCCTTCCGCACCGGCCACGGAGCCAGCATGTCACCGACGGATGCGGCGCCGTGTGTCGACGACTGTGATGATCACCAGGGACTGGCACGGTGGTTCCCGCGGGATCATGAGACTCGTGGGGTGGGATGCCGCGCTGCCCGTCGGCGACAGGAGAAAGCGGGTCGACAAGCAGGATTCATGCTTGACATCAGGTTCGAACTGGTGTTCGATACAGCCATGCCTTCCGAGCGCGCGGACCGCGACGAGCCGGTCGCTGCTGCGCCGGTCCGGCCGCCGTTGTCGGCAGGCGAGCAGGCGCAGGTCGACTCGCTGCGTGCGGTGCGGGACGACCTGGTTGCCGACGCCCGGTCGTGGGCGCATCAGCTGACCGAGATCGCGGCGCTGGCGTGGCGGGCGCAGCAGGCCGGCGGGTCGGCGCTCCGGGAGCTGCCGATGGAGCTCGCCGGCTCGTGGCACATCAGCCAGCTCACCGCCGAGCG
>SCTD01000118.1 GCA_004299215.1 Frankiales bacterium
CGCCGGAGCAGGCGCGACCGGGCCGGTCACCGCGGCCTGCGGGGCCGGCGCGCTCGCGATCGCCTGCGGAGCGCGGGCCGGCTCCGCAGGCCGCGGTGACCGGCCCGGTCGCGCCTGCTCCGGCGCCGGTCGTGACGCCGACCGAGCCTGCGCCTGTCGCGCCCACCTCCGTCGTCGTGGCCCAGCCGACCTTCGTCGGCCCGGTCGCGGCGGCCCCCTCACCGCCGCCGCCGGCCGAGCCGGTCGAGGCGCCTGTCGCTCCCGTCGTCGGACCGCCGGCGGGTCCGGTGGCCGCGCCGGTCGCGGTTCCGGTCGACGCGCCCGTCGCCGCGCCGGTCCTGGTGACGGAACCCGCCGACCCGCTCGCGCTGCCGAGCTTCCCCGACCCGGTCATGGACGCCCCCCCGCCGGTCGAGCCCGAGCCCGACTCCGCCGTCGGCCCTCCCGCGATCGTGGTGATCGGGGACGGCACCGTGATCGAGATCGGCGGGGTCGTCCAGGACGGCGAGGCCGTCGAGCCGCCGGACGGGCTGCCGGACGGGCTGCCGGTCGAGCTGCCGGTCAGCGACACGGCCACCGCCGCGATCGGCTAGCGCCGACCGCGCTCCCCGAACGCCCGGCTCGTGCCGGGCCGGCATGAGGGCGCTGTCGCTCGGTGGGTTGGTCGCCCGGCCCGACGGCTACCGTTTGACAGATCGCCCGGGCGTCCCCGCACACTGCCCGCGACCCCCACAGCACCAGAACACCCTTGGAGAGCCGTGCCCGAGACCGACACCCCGACCACCGAGAGCGCCGTCTCGGCGCCCACGGGCAAGGGCGCGCGGACCGGCACGGGGATGCGCCTGGTCATCGTGGAGTCCCCGGCGAAGGCCAAGAAGATCGCCTCCTTCCTCGGCGCCGGCTACGTCGTCGAGTCCTCGATCGGCCACATCCGCGACCTGCCGCGCAACGCCGCGGACGTGCCGGCCAGCCACAAGGGCCAGGCCTGGGCCCGCATGGGCGTCGACGTCGACAACGGCTTCCAGACCCTCTACGTCGTCAGCGCCGACAAGAAGCAGCAGGTCGCCAAGCTGAAGGCGCTGCTGAAGGACGCCGACGAGCTCTTCCTCGCCACCGATGAGGACCGCGAGGGCGAGGCCATCGCCTGGCACCTGCTCGAGACGCTCGACCCCAAGGTCCCCGTGCGTCGGATGGTCTTCCACGAGATCACCCCGCAGGCGATCCAGCACGCCGTCGAGTCCCCGCGCGAGCTCGACCGCGCACTGGTCGACGCCCAGGAGACGCGCCGCGTCCTCGACCGCCTCTACGGCTACGAGGTCAGCCCGGTCCTGTGGAAGAAGGTCATGCCGAAGCTCTCGGCCGGCCGCGTGCAGTCCGTCGCGACCCGCGTCGTCGTCGAGCGCGAGCGCGCCCGGATGCGCTTCCGCCAGGCGGAGTACTGGGACCTCGAAGGCCAGTTCGTCGTGCCGGAGGCGCGCGAGCAAGGGGTGGCCGCGGCCGACGAGAAGGACCCCACCGCGCCGCGCAAGCTGACAGCGACCCTCGTCGCGCTGGACGGCAAGCGCCTGGCCACGGGAAGCAGCTTCGAGCAGGAGACCGGCGAGCTGAAGGCCGGTCTCGACGTCGTGCACCTCGACGAGGCCAGTGCCCGCAGCGTCGCCGAGCGGCTGGACGGGGTCCCGTTCAGCGTCCGCTCGACGGACGAGAAGCCGTACTCCCGCAAGCCCTACGCACCGTTCATGACGTCCACGCTCCAGCAGGAGGGTGGCCGCAAGCTCCGCTTCTCCGCCCAGCGCGTCATGCAGACCGCCCAGCGGCTGTACGAGAACGGCTACATCACCTACATGCGCACCGACAGCACCAACCTGTCGGAGACCGCCGTCAACGCCGCCCGCCAGCAGGCACGGGACCTCTACGGCCCGGAGTACGTCCCGGACGCCCCCCGCCGCTACAGCGGCAAGGTGAAGAACGCGCAGGAGGCGCACGAGGCGATCCGCCCCTCCGGCGACGTCTTCCGCACGCCCGGTGAGCTGGCGCGCGAGCTGTCCGGCGACGAGATGCGCCTCTACGAGCTGATCTGGCAGCGCACCGTCGCCAGCCAGATGGCCGACGCCAAGGGCTTCACCGCCAGCGTCCGGCTCGGCGCGAGGACCGCCGATGGCACCGACGCCGAGTTCAGCGCCACCGGCCGGGTCATCACCTTCCCCGGCTTCCTGCGGGCCTACGTCGAGAGCACCGACGACGAGGAGGCCGGCGAGAAGGACGACGACGAGCGCCGCCTGCCGCGGGTCTCCACCGGCGACCCGCTCGACGTCGAGGCGCTCACGCCCGAGGGCCACACCACCAGCCCGCCGGCGCGGTTCACCGAGGCCTCGCTGGTCAAGCGGCTGGAGGAGCTCGGCATCGGGCGACCGTCGACGTACGCCTCGATCATCACCACCATCCAGGACCGCGGCTACGTCTGGAAGAAGGGCTCCGCCCTCGTCCCGACCTGGCTCGCGTTCGCCGTGATCGGCCTGCTGGAGCAGCACTTCGGCCGGCTCGTCGACTACGGCTTCACCGCGTCGATGGAGGACGACCTCGACGAGATCGCCGGTGGGCAGGGCAACTCCGTCGAGTGGCTGACCCGGTTCTACTTCGGCTCCGACGAGGGCAAGGAGGGCGGGCTGGCCCGGCAGGGCGGGCTGAAGAAGCTCGTCGGCGCCAACCTCGACGACATCGACGCCCGCGACATCAACTCCATCGTCATCGGCCGCACGGCCGACGGCGAGGAGGTCGTCGTCCGCGTCGGCCGCTACGGGCCGTACGTCCAGATCGGCGACAAGAAGGCCTCGCTGCCAGAGGATCTCGCGCCGGACGAGCTCACCGTTGACAAGGCCGTCGAGCTCGCCGACGCCCCCAGCGGCGACCGCGTCCTGGGTCAGGACCCGGTGACCGGCTACGACGTGGTCGCGAAGGCCGGGCGCTACGGGCCGTACGTCTCCCTCGTCCTGCCGGAGGGGTCCAAGGACAAGCCGCCGACGGCGTCGCTGTTCAAGACCATGGACCTCGAGACGCTCACCCTCGAGCAGGCGCTGAAGCTGCTGACCCTGCCGCGGCTGCTCGGCGAGCACGAGGGCGAGGAGGTCAGCGCGCTCAACGGGCGCTACGGCCCCTACGTCAGCAAGGGCAAGGAGTCGCGCTCGCTCGAGAGCGAGGAGCAGCTCTTCGACATCACCCTCGAGCAGGCGCTCGCGCTGCTGGCGCAGCCGAAGCAGTACGGCCGCAAGGCCGCCGCGCCCAAGCCGCCGCTCAAGGAGCTCGGCGTGGACCCGGTCAGCGGCGAGAAGATGGTCGTCAAGGAGGGTCGCTTCGGGCCGTACGTCACCGACGGCACCACCAACGCCTCCCTCCGCAAGGGCGACGACATCGAGAGCCTCACCGACGAGCGGGCCAGCGACCTGCTCGCCGAGCGACGGGCCCGCGGGCCGGCGCCCAAGAAGAAGGCGGCGGCTCGCAAGGCGCCCGCCAAGAAGGCCGCCGCCAAGAAGGCTCCGGCGAAGAAGAAGGCCGCCGCCAAGAAGGCCTGACGGGTGAGATCCCCAGCACCATCGTGCTGGGGACGTCACCCGGAGCCGGAAGGCTTCGGGGCCGCCGGCTCCCCGTAGGCTCGGCGGTGTGACCGCGCCCGCCCCTCCGTCGCCCGGGGACCCCACCGTCCCCCTGCGGCACGGGCCGCGGGCGGTGCTGCGCAACCCGATGTTCCGCAAGCTCTACGCCGCGCTCGCGCTCTCCAGCCTGGGTGACTGGCTGGGCTTCCTGGCGACCACCGCCCTGGCCACCCAGCTGGTCGACTCGTTCCAGAGCAAGGCCTACGCGACCGGCGGCGTGCTGGTCTTCCGCCTCCTCCCCGCGGTGCTCTTCGGTCCGCTGGCCGGCGCGTTCGCCGACCGCTGGGACCGCCGCTGGACGATGGTCATCTGCGACCTGCTGCGCTTCCTGCTCTTCCTGTCCATCCCGCTGGTCGGCTCGGTCGCCGACCGCAAGAGCGCGCTGGTGTGGCTGCTCATCGCGTCGTTCCTCATCGAGACGGTCAGCCTGTTCTGGATCCCGGCCAAGGAGGCGTCGGTCCCGAACCTCGTGCCGCGCGAGCAGCTCGAGGGCGCCAACCAGCTGACGCTCATCGCGACCTACGGCTCCGCGCCGGTCGCCGCGGCCGTCTTCGCGCTGCTGAGCCTGCTCTCGCGCGCGCTCGGCAGCGGCTTCGACTACTTCCGCACCGGGCCGGTCGACCTCGCGCTCTACGTCAACGCCTCGACGTTCCTGTTCGCCGCTGTCACCGTCTACCGGCTGAAAGAGCTGCCCAGTCCCGGGTACGACGAGCGCAAGGCGCTGCGGGCGTCCGGCGGGCAGCAGCAGTCCGTCCTCGGCAGCCTGCGCGACGGCCTGCGCTTCATGGGCCAGACCCCGCTCGCGCGGGGCCTGCTGGTCGGGATGCTCGGCGCGCTGGCCGCCGGCGGGGCGATCATCGCCCAGGGACGGCTGTTCGCCGAGTCCGTCCTCGGCGGCGGCGACGCGGCCTACGGTCTGCTCTTCGGCTGCATGTTCCTCGGCATCGCGGGCGGCGTCGCGCTCGGCCCGCGCGCGCTCGGCGACCTGTCCCGGCGCCGGGTCTTCGGGCCCACCATCGTCGGTGCCGGGGCCGCGCTGGTCTTCATGTCGCTGGTGCCCAACCTCTTCCTCGCGACCGTCGCCACGATCCTCGTCGGTGCCTTCGCCGGCGTCGCCTACGTCGTCGGGATCACCCTGCTCGGCCTGGAGATCGAGGACGAGCTGCGCGGCCGGATGTTCGGCCTGGTGCAGTCGCTCATGCGGGTCGACCTGCTTCTGGTCACCGCGACCACACCGTTCATCGCCGGGGCGATCGGCACTCGTGAGGGGCCGCTCGGCATCAGCGTCAACGGCGTCTCGGTCACCCTCCTCGTCGGCGGGTTCCTCGCCATGGCGGTCGGCGTCGTGAGCTTCCGGCAGATGGACGACCGGCCGGGCGTGCCGCTCCGGAAGGACCTCTCCCGCCGGGTGCGGCGCCGCCCGACCACCCGGTCGTACTCCGGCACCTTCATCGCGCTCGAGGGGGGCGAGGGGGCGGGCAAGTCGACCCAGCTGCGGCTGCTCCAGGAGTGGCTGGTCGCCCGCGGCCACGACGTCGTCGTCACCCGCGAGCCGGGCGCGACGCCGGCCGGCGCCCGGATCCGCAGCCTGCTGCTCGACCCTGCGACGGGCCGGCTCGCGCCGCGGGCCGAGGCGATGCTCTACGCCGCCGATCGCGCCCAGCACGTGTCGGAGGTCGTGCGTCCCGCACTGGATCGCGGCGCCGTCGTCGTCACGGACCGCTACGTCGACAGCTCGCTCGCCTACCAGGGCGCGGGCCGCGAGCTCGCGGTGGAGGAGGTCGAGCGGCTGTCCCGCTGGGCGACCGACGGCCTGCGCCCGGATCTCGTGGTGCTCCTCGACGTCGACCCGGTCGTCGGCCTGGAGCGGGCCGGTGACGCCCCGGACCGGATGGAGGCCGAGTCCCTCGACTTCCACCGGCGCGTCCGCCAGGGGTTCCTGGACCTCGCCGACGAGGACCCCGAGCGCTACCTCGTGGTCAGCGCGGACCAGGCGCCCGAGGCGGTCTTCGCTGCCGTGCAGGCCCGGCTCACCGAGCTGCTCCCCGTACCCCTGCCGGTGCCGGTGTCGACGTGAGCGTCTTCGCCGACCTCGTGGGCCAGGAGCGCGTCGTCGCGCAGCTGCAGGCCGCTGCGGACGACGCCGCACGGCTGGTACGAGGCGGCGTCGGCGGCCCCGGCGGCATGACGCACGCGTGGCTGTTCACCGGACCGCCCGGGTCGGGCCGGTCGGTGGCGGCCCGGGCCTTCGCGGCGGCGCTGCAGTGCGAGTCGCCCGGGCAGCCCGGCTGCGGGCACTGCGAGCCGTGCGGGCAGGCGATGGCCGGCGCGCACCCCGACGTCGCGGTCATCGTGCCAGAGGGGCTGCACCTGAAGATCAAGGAGGCGCGGGAGATCATCCTGCGCTCGTCGCGCGCGCCGACCCGTGGCCGCTGGCAGGTCACCCTCATCGAGGACGCCGACCGGATGGAGGAGCGCACCTCCAACACGCTGCTCAAGGCGATCGAGGAGCCGCCGCCGCACGGCGTGCTGCTGCTCTGCGCGCCCAGCGTCGAGGACCTGCTGCCGACGATCCGGTCCCGCTGCCGGCTGGTGCCGCTGCGCACGCCGCCGCCGTCCGCCGTCGCCGAGGTGCTGGTGCGCCGGGACGGCGTCGACCCGGCGATGGCGGCCTTCGCGGCGCAGGCCGCCCAGGGTCATGTCGGCCGGGCCAAGCGGCTCGCGACCGACGAGGAGGCCCGGCGGGAGCGGCGCGACGTGCTGTCCCTGCCGCGGTCGCTGCAGGGGGTGGGCTCGGCGCTCGCCGCCGCGGCCGACCTCGTCGCGACCGCCAAGGAGGAGTCGGTCCAGCTCACCAGGGACCGGGACGCCCGCGAGACCGAGTCGCTGTCGAAGGCGCTCGGCGTGGGCGCCACCGGCAAGGGCATCACCGCCGGCAAGCCGAGAGGCTCGGCCGGGGCGCTCAAGGACCTCGAGACCCTGCAGAAGGACCGGGTGAAGCGCACCCAGCGCGACGCCCTCGACCGGGCGCTGGTCGACCTGGCTGCGTTCTACCGCGACGTGCTCCAGCTGCAGCTCGGCACCCGCTGCGACCTGGTGCACGCCGACCTCTCCCTCGAGGCCTCGCAGATCGCCCGGGCGACCACGCCGGAGGCCACGCTGCGGCGCATCGACGCGGTGCTGGCCTGCCGTGTGGCGCTGGACGGCAACGTCGCCCCGCTGCTGGCCGTCGAGGCCATGGCGCTCGCCCTGCGCACCGGCTGAGGCGTTCCCCCGCTGAGGCGTCCCCTAGACTCGTCCGCGCACCACGCCGCCTTAGCTCAGTCGGCAGAGCACCTCACTCGTAATGAGGTTGTCATCGGTTCGATTCCGATAGGCGGCTCCACCCGGGACACCCCCTAACCTGCGGCATGCGCAGGTTCGAGGAGCTCGACTGGCGGCAGACGCCGATCGGCGAGATCAGCCTGCGCCGGCGGCGCGAGCCGACGCTGCAGGTCGACGTCTACGAGGTCCGGCTGGACGAGGACTTCCTGATGTCCAGCCTCTTCACGGTCGCCGAGGTCGCGCTCGCCGATCTCGGACTGGCGGCGCACCCGGGTGGGCAGCTCGAGGTGGTGGTCGGCGGACTCGGGCTCGGCTACACCGCGCGCGCAGCGCTGGCCGACCCGCGGGTCCGGTCACTGGCAGTGGTGGAGGCGCTTGCGGAGGTGATCGACTGGCACGTGCGCGAGCTGCTCCCGCTCGGAGCCGAGCTGAACGCCGACCCGCGCTGCTCGCTCGTCCAGGGGGACTTCTTCGCGACGGTGCTGGCGAGCGACCCGCTCGTCGCCGGCGGCGTCGACGTCGTGCTGCTCGACGTCGACCACTCGCCACGGCACGTCCTGCACCCCAGCCACGCCCCCTTCTACGACGTCGCCGGTCTCGAGCTGCTGCGCGCCCAGCTGCGTCCGGGCGGGGTCTTCGCGCTCTGGTCCGACGACCCGCCCGACGCCGAGTTCGTCGACCGTGCGGGCAGCGTCTTCGCCGGTGTGGCAGCGCATGTCGTGCCGTTCGCCAACCACCTGACCGGCGGGGAGTCCACGAACACCGTCTACGTCTGCACCCTGGACAGGGATACCCCCTAGGGGTATTCTCGCTCTGGAGGTGGACCACATGGACCACGCAGAGATGCACCACGACATGCAGGCCGGCGACCCCGAGGGGCGGGAGCTCACCAGGCTGGCGGTCTCCGCGACCGCGCACTGCCTGACCGGCTGCGCGATCGGCGAGGTGCTCGGCATGGTGATCGGCACCGCGCTCGGCTGGGGTGAGCTGCAGACCGTCGCGCTGGCCGTCGGCCTCGCGTTCTTCTTCGGCTACCTGCTCGCGCTGAGGCCGGTGCTGCGCGCCGGGATCGGCGTACGCGCGGCGCTGCCGCTGGTGCTCGCTGCCGACACGCTGAGCATCACGACCATGGAGGTCGTCGACAACGCGATCATGCTCGGCATCCCCGGTGCGATGGAGGCGGGCCTGACGTCACCTCTGTTCTGGGGATCGCTCGCGACGGCGCTCGCCATCGCCTTCGTGGTCACCGTGCCGGTCAACCGCTGGCTCATCGCCCGGGGCAAGGGCCACGCCGTCGTCCACTCGATGCACTGATCAGCGGCGCTCGCTCCCCACGGGGGGGCCGACCGGAGCGGTGGCTCAGCCGCGGAAGACCTTGCGGTAGGCCTGCGGCGTCGTGCCGCGCACCTGCAGGAAGTGGTGCCGCATCGCTGCGGCCCCGCCGAAGCCCGCCAGCAGCGCGATCCGCTCCACCGGCTCGTCGGACTCCTCGAGCAGCCGCGCGGCCAGCTCGACCCGACGAGTGCTGAGCCAGGAGTACGGCGTCGTGCCCGTCTCGTCCTTGAACCTCCGGGCGAAGGTACGGGGGGACAGCAGGGCGCGGGCCGCGAGCGACTCCACGGTGTGCTCCTCGTCCAGGTGACCCAGCAGCCACTCCAGCAGCGGCTGCAGGCTCTGCGCGGGCGCCGGGGCGACGGGCGTCTCGACGTACTGCGCCTGACCCCCGTCGCGGTGCGGCGGCACGACCATCCGGCGGGCGAGCGCGGTCGCGGCGCGCGCCCCGAACTCCTCGCGGACCAGGTGCAGGCAGGCGTCGATCCCGGCCGCCGTGCCGGCGCTGGTGATCACGGGCCCGTCCTCGACGTAGAGGACGTCGCAGTCCACCTTCGCGTCGGGGAAGGCCTCCTCCAGGTCGCACGAGTGCCGCCAGTGCGTCGTGCAGCGCCGGCCGTCGAGCAGCCCCGCCTCGCCGAGCACGAAGGCGCCGGTGCACACCGACAGCACCCGCGATCCGCGGGCCACGGCGTCGCGCAGCGCCTGCAGCACCGCCTCCGGCGCCGAGCCGCGCGGCATCGCGGGCACCGCGACGAGATCGGCCGAGGCGAGCCGGTCCAGCCCGTGGCCGGGGGTGATCGCGAAGCCCGTGCTCGTCCGCACCGGCCCGCCGTCGGGGGAGCAGACGGCGAAGTCGAAGGGCGGCAGGCCGTCGTCGGTCCGGTCGACGCCGAAGACCTCGCAGAGCACGCCGAGCTCGAACGGCGCGACCCCGTCGGTCACCAGCACGGCCACGTCGCGGATCACGTCGCACAGTGTGCGGCAGAGTTGGCAGGATGTCGAGGAAGAGTGGCATCACTGCCACTGGTGGCAGCATCTGGATGGTCCCAGACTTCCTGCCATGACTCTCCTGCTGATCCTCCTGGCCCTGTCCCTCCTCCTCGGCGCGCTGGTCGGGCGCGAGATCTCGCTCGACGGGTACGGCCGGCGCCCCGGTCCGCCCTCGCACCTCCAGTAGCTCAGCGCCGGCGCAGCCGCCGCACCCCGCGCCACGTCCCGTAGCCGACCCCCGTCCCGGCGGCGGCACCGGCGACGAGCAGCGCGACGGACAGCGCCGGCCGCGCGCCGCTGACGGCCCCGCGAGCCGGGACCGCCGCTCGGCCCTTCACCCCCGGGCGGGCGGCCTGCGCGAGCAGCTCGTCGAGCAGCCCCTCCGGCGGCTCCTCGGCCGGCGCCGACAGCACCTTCAGCCCCGCCGCGAGGTCCCGCTCGGCCGAGAAGGCGCGCTGGCAGTCCTGGCAGCGGCGCAGGTGCAGCCCGACCAGCCGGCGGCGCACCCGCGAGAGCGACCGGTCGACGTACGACGGCAGCTGCGCCTGCACCTCGTCGCACATGCGGCTCTCGCTCATGCCCCCACCAGCTCCCTCAGCCGCGCGTGCGCCCGGTGCAGCCGCACCTTCACCGCTCCCTCGCTGATCCCCAGCACCGACGCCGCCTCCTTGGTCGAGAGCCCCTGCACGTCGCGCAGCACCACCACCTCACGAGCGTCCTCCGGCAGCTCGCCGAGCGCGCGAGCGGTCCGGGCGGCGAGGTCGGCCGTCTCAGCCCGCGACGCGGGATCGGCTGCGCTGTCGGCGATCTCGACGTCCATCTCGACGCGACCGGCGCTCTGCCCCCGCGCGCGGATGTCGCCCCGCGCGCGCAGCGCCGTCATGCAGACGTTGACCGTGACCCGGTGCAGCCAGGTCCCGAAGGTCGACTCGCCGCGGAAGCCGAGCACCGAGCGCACGACGCGCACGTAGACCTCCTGCGTCGCGTCCGCGGCGTCGCTCGGGTCACCGAGCAGGCGGCGGCACAGGGCGTAGACGTCCTGGTAGGTCGACCGGATCAGCTCGTCCATGGCCCCGCGCTCACCGCGCTGCACGGCGCGTACGAGCTGCGGGTCGACGTCCACGCCTGCACGCTCCCAGGAACTCGGCTGTAACCGATGGCGACGCGCGCAGTCCAAGGGGGTGAGCGGGGCACCCGGCCCCCCAAGAACGAAGGAGCTGTCATGTACCCGTTCGTCGTCTTCCTCGGTCTGGCCCTCGGTCTCGTCGTCGTCCTGCAGGTCATCGACGAGGTGCTGCCCCTCAAGGCACCGGCCGCCCTCACCCGCACGATCGCCGTCGTCCTCGCTGCCGGCTTCGCGTGGGCCCTCGACTACTCGGTCTTCACGGCCTTCGGCCAGGACTTCCGCGCCGAGTGGATGCACCCGGTCGTCACCGGCCTCGCCCTGGTCGGCGGCGGCGAGTTCGTCCGCAGCCTCGTGAGCGCCATCGGTCACCGCGCCGGCGAGCCCCCGGTCGAGGTGGTGCCCAACCGGACCATCCGCGCCGCGTAGTCGCACGAAGGCTCTGACGAGAGCGGTCGCCACGCCCCCGCGACCGCTCTCGTCTACGTCAGGACGTCGTATGCCAGCCGCAGCACCAGCGCGCTGACCACGACGAGGAACACCCGGCGCACCCAGGCGCTGCCGCGGCGGATCGCCAGCCGCGTCCCCACCTGGGAGCCGGCCAGGTTGGACAGCGCCATCGCGGCGCCGAGCACCCACAGCACGTGGCCGCCCCAGGCGAACAGCGCCAGGGCGGCCGCGTTCGTGCTGGTGTTGACCACCTTCGCGGTCGCGCTGGCGTGCAGGAAGGACAGCCCGACCGCGCCAACCAGCAGGAACACCAGGAAGCTCCCGGTCCCCGGCCCGACGAAGCCGTCGTAGAAGCCGATCAGCGCACCGCCGCCCACGGCCGTCGCCCGCTGCGCCCGGGCTCGCATCCGCAGCAGCTCCACCTCGCCGAGCGACGGCGTCCGCGCGGTGTACGCCAGCACCGCCACGAGCGCGACCAGCACGACCGGCTTGAGCACGTCGCTGCCGACCCGGGTCGCCAGCAGCGCCCCGGCCGCGGAGCCCACGAAGGCGCTGCCCGCCATCCACGCGGCGGTCCGCCGGTCGACCGATATGCGCCGGTTGTACGTGATGGCTGCGCTCGCCGTCCCCACCACCGAGGCGAGCTTGTTCGTGCCGAGCAGCGCGACGACGGGCGCCTGGGGGAGGACGACCAGCAGGGCGGGCAGCTGCACGAGCCCGCCCCCGCCGACGATCGCGTCGAGACCGCCTGCCAGGAAGGCGAAGGCGCACAGGACGAGCAGCTGCTCCAGCTCGACGTCCACGGGGCCACCCTCCCGTACGGTCGTGCTCATGAGCGATGCGACCCGCGAGCGGCTGCGCCAGACCTACCTCAAGCCGGAGGGCGAGCGGCCGCCGTCCTCGGCGCGCGGGCTGCACCACACGGCGCTCGTCAGCGGCGACGTCGAGCGGACGACGCGGTTCTACAGCGAGCTGCTCGAGTTCCCGCTGACCGAGATGATCGACAACCGCGACTACCCCGGGTCGACGCACTTCTTCTTCGACATCGGCAACGGGAACCTGCTGGCGTTCTTCGACTTCCCGGGCCTGGACCTCGGTCCGTACGCCGAGGTGCTCGGCGGGCTGCACCACGTCGCCATCTCCGTGGAGCCGGAGCGCTGGGCGCACCTCAAGGCCAAGCTCGACGAGGCCGGCGTCGAGTACGCGCACCACAGCGGCACGTCGCTCTACTTCAGCGGTCCCGACAGCGAGCGGCTCGAGCTGATCTGCGACCCGCTCGGCGAGATGTACGGCGAGAAGGTCCTGTAGTACTGCGTCCTCAGTACTGCGCCCGCGGCTGGGCGGGCTCGACCGGCGCGATCTCGTCCAGGTGGTCGCCCTTGGACTTGGGCTCGCCGACGTGGTCGACGGCGTGCGGGTCCTCGGCGTACCGCTTGCGGCTGCGCAGCACCTCGGCCTCGGCCTCCTCGCGGCCGACCCACTCGGCGCCCTCGACGGACTTGCCGGGCTCGAGGTCCTTGTAGACCTCGAAGAAGTGTTGGATCTCGAGCCGGTCGAACTCGCTGACGTCCTCGATCGCCTGCAGGTGCGCCTGACGCGGGTCACCCGCGACGACGCAGAGCAGCTTCTCGTCCGGACCGGCCTCGTCGGTCATGCGGAACATGCCGAGCGCGCGCACGCGGATCAGGCAGCCGGGGAAGGTCGGCTCGTCGAGCAGCACGAGCGCGTCGAGCGGGTCGCCGTCGCCGCCCAGCGTGTTCTCCACGAAGCCGTAGTCCGCGGGGTAGCTCGTGCTGGTGAACAGCCGCCGGTCGAGCCGGATGCGACCGGTGTGGTGGTCCATCTCGTACTTGTTCCGCTGCCCCTTGGGGATCTCGATGGTGACGTCGAACTCCACGGCGGGGGCCTTCCTCATCAGCGGCGCACAGCGGTCCCACCTAGTCTCGCCCACGGTCGCAGGGCGGCCAGACGGAGGGCGGTGAGACGTTGCGCACGTCATCCCGCCTCGGCGTGCTCCTCGCGAGCGCAGTGACCGTCGCGGGCGTCGCCGTCCTGGTCCTGCAGGACGACCCGGCGTCGGCACCCGCCGCCGCGCCGTCGCCGACGGCCGCTCCGGTCCGGCCCGCCCTGCTGCCCGCCCTGGACGACTCCGCGCCGCTGCCCACGCCCGCCGGGCTGCGACCCGCGCTGGAGGAGGCGCTCGCGCACCCGGCGATCGCCGGCCGGCTCGCGGTCTCGCTGGTGGACACCGAGACCGGTACGACGGTGTACGAGCGGGGCGCGGCAACCCCGCTGCTGCCGGCCTCGACGGCGAAGATCGCCACGGCGGTCGCGGCGCTCACCGCGCTGCCGCCGGGGCAGCGGCTCACCACCCGCGTCGTGGCCGGTGCGACCCCCGGGGAGGTCGTGCTGATCGGCGGCGGCGACCCCACGCTGGCCGGGTCGTCGGCACCGGCCACCTACCCCGCGCCGGCCCGGCTGACCGACCTCGCGGCTCGTGCCCGCGCCGCTCTCGGCGCGACCGCAGTGACCCGGGTGCTCGTCGACGAGTCGCTCTACTCGGGCGAGCGGCTGGCCGCCGGCTGGAAGGACAGCTACGTCACCGAGGGCGCTGTCGCGCCGGTCGGGCCGCTCTCGGTCGACGGCGGCCGGGTGCGGCCGGACCGGGTCCGCCGCCACCTCGACCCGGCTCTGGCGGCGGGGGAGGCCCTCGCGGCGCTGCTCGGCGGGACTCCCGAGGTCCTGCCCGGGACCGCACCGGCGGGCGCTCGGGAGCTCGCCGCCGTCGTCAGCCCGCCGGTGCCGCTGCTGGTCGAGCGGATGCTGGCGCGCAGCGACAACGACCTGGCGGAGGCGCTCGCCCGGCACGTCGCGATCTCGCAGGGGCAGCCCGCGTCGTTCGCCGGAGCGGCCGCGGCGGTCCGGAGCGTGCTCGGGCCGTACCTCGACGAGGTCGGCGTCGGCCGCGACGCGGTCGCCCTCGTCGACGGCAGCGGCCTCTCGCGGCTGAACCGGCTCGAGCCGGCCGCCCTCACCCGGCTGCTCGCCGCCGTCGCCGCCGACGACGGGTCACCGACGGCCGAGCGGCTGACCCCTGTGCTGGCCGGGCTGCCGGTGGCGGGCTTCACCGGGACGCTGTCCGACCGCTACCGCGAGGGTGACGCGCTGCCGGCCGCCGGGGTGGTCCGCGCCAAGACCGGGACGCTCAACGGCGTCAGCGCCCTCGCCGGGCTGGTCCGTACCGCCGACGGCCGGCTGCTGGCCTTCGACCTGACCGCCGACGGCGTCCCGGCGGGGGCCACCCGGCAGGCCGAGGCCGCCCTGGACCGGCTCGCCGCCGCGCTCGCCGCCTGCGGCTGCCGCTGAGCCCGTCCCCTCGCCGGGCGTAGCGTGGAGCGGGTGGCTCTCTCCGTCGTCGACTACCCCCTGGCCGTCGCCACCGCGCGCCGGCTCGCCCCCTCACCGCCCCGGGTCAGCTGGGCGGAGGCGGGCGCG
>SCTD01000119.1 GCA_004299215.1 Frankiales bacterium
CCTCGCCCCGCTACCCGGGTGGGGTGGCGCTGCGCTTCGCCCGGGTGCTCCGCTACCGCGAGGACAAGCGGGCGGAGGAGGCCGACACCATCGACGACGTGCGGCGGCTGCATCGCGGCTGACGCAGGACTCCGCGGCTCCGTGCCGAATCCCGCGGGATGACCCGCCGCCCCGTGCTGCTCGCCGTACCCGTGCTCGCCGCCGCCGTGCTGGCCGGCGCGGCCACCGCCGCCCCCGCCGTGCCGCGTGCGGCGGTCGCCCCGCCGCTCACCTGCGAGGCGGGTGTCCCCAGCCCCGACGGCCGGGTCTTCCCGGAGCCGGCGGTCGCGCCCGGCTGGCTGCGGCTGGTCGACTTCGCGTGCGGCCTCGCCGAGCTCGAGGAGCAGTTCCCCGACAGGGTGCAGGTCACGACCACCGGGACCAGCGCGGAGGGCCACCCGGTCTACGACGTGCTGCTCACCGACGAGACGGTGAAGACGCCGAAGAAGAAGCTGCTCGTCGTCTCCTCCATCCACGGCGACGAGATCGGCGCCCGCGAGGGCGCGGCGCGCGCCATGGAGGACCTGCTCGACGAGCGGTTCCTCGCGGACGAGCCGTGGGTCGAGCAGGTCCTCGACCGCTACGTCATCCACTTCCTGTTCCCGAACCCCGACGGCTGGGTCGAGGGCGACGTCGCCGGCTCCGAGGGCGCCGGGCTGTCGTGGACCCGTGGCAACTCCGGCGAGCGGGACCTCAACCGCAACTTCCCGGTGCAGGGCTGGATCGACGCCGCGAACGGCACGCTGCAGGAGCCGGAGAGCCAGGGCATCACCAAGAACCTGCTGCAGGGCAAGGACTGGTACCTCGGCACCGACAACCACGGCCAGCTCCACGACACCTACGCCGCGGCCGGTCTGCAGATCGTCGGGCAGTTCGACTACCAGAAGTCCGAGACGCTGGCTCGTTTCGCCGACGGCATCACCGAGTCGATGGCGGAGTACCCCGTCCTGCAGCAGATGCACGCCGTCGGCACGGCGATTAACGGCGACGTCGGGCCGTACCACTGGGGGACGCTCTACGACATGCTCGGCTACTCCGCCTCGGGGTCGCTGATCGACTACTACAACACCGCCTCCACGACCGACGGCTACGGCTTCGCCACCGAGCTCACCCTCGGCAAGACCGTCGCCGGCAACACCGCCGCCTGGGACCCGGTGCGCGCGCAGGTGTGGGTCGACAGCATCCGCGCGATCAACTTCGAGATGTTCCGGCAGGCCGTCGACGTCAAGCGGTTCACGTTCCCGGTCGGGACGCGCACGGCGTACGTCTTCGACCCCGAGGTCGTCACGTCGAAGGACGGCGAGGGCTACGAGCGCGAGGAGGGCGAGGACCTGCCGCAGCAGCCGTACTCCGTCAGCCGCATGCGCTTCTTCACCGACCTGAACAAGTACGCCTCGCAGAGGCTCACCGCCGTGCGGGTGCCGGAGGTGCTGACGGGCAAGCGGAAGCTGGGCGACTTCCAGACCGTCGTGCTCGCCGACGACGCCATGCCCGAGAAGGGCTCTCGGTCGGCCTGGGTGAAGGCCCTCGAGGACTTCGTCAGCCGGGGTGGCAACCTCGTCGTCACCGACGCCGCCGCTCCGGTCCTCGCCGAGCTCGGCCTGGTCGGGGAGGGCGACGTGGAGATGACCGAGAAGTACGTCGGCTACGTCGACTTCGGCGACCGCGGCCTCAAGCTCAACGCCGGGCTGCGCGGCGTCGCCAGCCAGACGTACGACACCGTGCCGATCGGCTACCAGTTCGGCCAGGTCACCGCGCCGAACTGGACCGTCGCGCAGGAGGCGTGGGAGGCCGGTGGCGGCGTCACGGCCGGCACCAACGGCGAGGGCCGCACCGTCTACGGCGAGAAGAAGCTCGGCAAGGGCAAGGTCCGCTTCCTCGGCGCGCTGCTCCCGCAGCCGACCGAGGAGCACTACCACCCCTACGGCCTGCAGAGCTACGCCGTGACCTACACCGGCTACACGCTGCTGCAGAACATGCTGGCCAGGTAGGGATCAGCCGCCCTTGGGCGGCTTGCAGGCACCGTTGCCCTTCTTGCCCTTCGGCGTGCAGGTCGGCGTCGGTGTCGGGTCGGTCGTCGGCGTCGGGTCCGTGGTGGGACTCGGGTCGGTCGTCGGCGTCGGGTCCGTGGTCGGCGTCGGATCGGCGCTCGGGCTGGCCGAGTCCGTCGGCGTGGGCGTTCCGGTGGGCTCGACGACCACGGCCGCGCCCACGGTGTAGCTGCAGGCACCGGTCGCGACGTCGGCGTCCGGGATCAGCACGACGCCGTCCCGGCGCGTGGTCACGACGACGCCGGTGATCGCCGCGCCGTCAGCGAGCGGCGCTCCGGTGGCGCTGCGCGGGAACAGCGTCGTGACCGTGTCGGCGGCGTCGTCGAACGTCCCCGTCGTGGTGCCGAGCTGCCGTCTGCCGCCGGTGGCCGAGCCCATGTCGCCGTAGACGTAGGTCACGCCGCTGCCGTCGGTCGCCCGCTCGGCCATGACGTAGTACTCCTTCGTGCCGATCAGGAAGTGCTGCTCCACGATCTGCCCGACCGGTCCGGCCTCGAGATCGGCGAGGTCGACCTGCAGGCGCACGCCGTCGGTCTCGGTCGTGAGCCGACCGCCGACGACGTCCAGCGCCGGCTCGCTCGGCAGCGGCGAGGTGGCGCCGAGCACGTTGCTCGCGTCCCCCTCCGGGTCGGTGTACGCCGCGTCCGCAGCGCACTCCTCGTCCGGTACGCCGAGCGGCTCGCACGGACCGTCGAACGACCCGCCAGTCAGGCCCGGACCGCTGCAGAGCCGGGTGTAGTGGACGTCGGCGGTGCCCGGGGATCGGATGTCGCTGGCGTAGGCCAGGTGCGGCCGGCCCTGCGGGTCGAGCGCCATGTCGAAGAAGTCGAGCAGGGTGCGCGTCCCGTCCGGGCAGCTCAGCCCCTGGTCGCAGATGGCGCCGTTGTGGATCGGTCCGCTCGAGGCGTCGACGACGGTCCAGCCGGGGGAGTTCGAGCTGGCTGCCGAGCTGGCGGCGTACGAGACGTTCCAGACGTTGCGGCAGTCGTCGTTGACGCCGGTCGTCGGGCCGGGGGAGCCGGTGCAGGTGGAGCCGAGCACCGAGGAGTACCAGGCGACGGCGACCTGCCCGGCGTCACCGGCCACCAGCCACGGGAAGACGTTGGCGTGACCGGTCCCGGGGTCGACCGGCTGCGGTGCGGACCAGTCACCCGGACCGACCGAGCCCGGCCGGGAGTAGGACAGGAAGACCCGGTTGCTGTCCGGTCCCGAGCCGGTGGTGGCGGCCCGGTCGGCGTCACCGGTCCACGCGAGGTAGACAGTCCCGGCCCTGTCGATGGCGATCGCGGGGAAGCCCGCCGACAGGTCGAACGCCTCAGGGGCCTCGTAGACCAGGTGGTTGGTCCACGAGATCGGTCCCGCAGGCACACCCGGTTCGCAGGGAGCGATCGCGCACGGGTCGCCCTCGGCGATGTAGACGGCGTGCCCGAGGGCGCCGGCGTTGCCCGGACCGGCCGCGATGAACGGGATGTAGAGCTTGTGCGTGGCCGGGTCCACGACGGTCGTGCCGAAGGAGTTGCCGCTCGGCGAGGTGTTGCGGAAGTAGACGGCGGTCCCGAGCGCCTGCGGCGTGGTCACCGGGTCGATCGCCGGCACGTTCTGGGCGTACTGGTAGCCGCCGTCGATGGAGACCGCGACCTGGATGTTGTTCGTCGCCAGGTCGTGCACGGTCAGGTAGTGGCGACCCAGTCCGCGGTCGGAGGCCTGCCACTGCCGGTCGACGCCGAAGACCTGCTGGCTCGCGGGGTTCGCCACGGCGACGAAGGTCTCGCCGCCGTCGCTGGTCCGGTTCGAGGTGAGGTTGGCCAGCGACAGGCTGGTCACCGACGCGGTGTCGTACGTCCCGCCGGGGTTGTCGGTGATCGAGATGTCGCAGTCGCCCCCGCCGACGGAGAAGCGGTCGGTGTCGATGGTGCCGCGGTACTCGTAGGGCAGGCCGTCGGCGTTGAGCCTGTCCGGGTGCACGTTCCAGAACGGGCAGCCGCCGGTCGGCACCCCGGCAGGTGCGCTGACGAAGACGTTGCCCTTGCTGTCGATCTCGATGGAGGGCTCGGAGCCCCCCGTCGAGACGCCCGCGTCGTCGTAGAGCGGGATCGGCGGGGAGAAGGCCACGGCCGGGGCGGTGGTGCTCCCCGTGGTGTCGGCGGCGTAGACGAGAGGGGCTGCGGCGATCGCGGTGGCGAGCACGGGCAGCAGGGCGCGGCGCAGGCGCATGCTGGGTCTCCGGTCGGGAGGGTGGGCTGGGTGAGCCGATCCTCACCTGTCGGACATGTCCCCGCCAGGGAGGTCAACCGGACGAAGGGGCACGTCCGGGCAGGAACGTCAGGCGGGCAGCACCTGGCCGCCCGTGACCGTGACCGCGAACGGGGCCAGGGCCTTCTCCGCAGGCCCGCGCCGCACCTCGCCGGTCAGCTCGTAGACCGATCCGTGGCAGGGGCAGGCCAGGGCGCCGCCGTCGGGCACGACCGTGCAGCCCTGGTGGGTGCAGATCGCGCTGAACCCGACCACCTCGTCAGCGGTCGGCCGGACGAGCAGCACCTTCTTGCGGTCCGGACCGGTTGCTGACACGGCGCCGCCGACCGGGATGTCGTCGAGCTGCGCCAGCGGCTCGGGTGGCCCCGAGCTCGTCGGCGCGGGTGCGGCGGTGTCCTCGCCCCCGCCGCCGCACGCGGCCAGCGCACCCGTGCCGCAGACGACGGCGGCTCCCTGCAGGACGGCTCG
>SCTD01000120.1 GCA_004299215.1 Frankiales bacterium
GTAGACGCCGGGCTGGGTGTCGGAGACGTCGAGCCAGCTCTGGCCGTACTTCACCCGCTCCGGGTGCTGGGAGTTGTAGGCGCGGATGTCGCTCAGGGTGCGTACGCCGCTCGCGAGGGGGCCGGCCTCGGCCGCGAGGTAGGCGTTCAGGCCGGTCTTGAACTCGTTGGGGATCTCGGCGATCTCGGTCAGCCCGACGACGCCGAGCGCGTCGTACTCGTCACCGCCGGCGACCAGCTCGGCGCCGAGCGACGCCAGCGCCTCGAGAGCCTCGTCGAAGAGCTGGTCGCCCTCCGCAGCGGAGGAGTAGCCGAGCCGCACGCCCTCGAGCGACGCGCCCGAGAGCGCCTTCAGGTAGTCGGTCCGCGTCGACGAGGCGGTCGCCGGATCGCGCGGGTCGGGTCCCGCGACGGCCGACAGCACCGCTGCGGCGTCGGTGACGTTGCGGGTCATCGGGCCGACGACGTCGAAGCTGTGCGCGAGCGGGATGACCCCGGCGCCGCTGACCAGGCCGTGCGTCGGCTTCACGCCCACGAGCCCGTTGACCTCGCTGGGCGACAGGATCGACCCGGAGGTCTCGCTGCCGAGCGTCGCCGCCGCGAAGGCCATCGACCCGGCCACGCCGGAGCCCGACGAGGAGCCGGACGGGTCGCCGAGCGCGTAGGCGTTCAGCACCTGGCCCCCGAGGCTGGAGTAGCCGTTCGGCATGCCGATCGCCATCCAGTTGGCGAACTCCGACAGGTTCGTCTTGCCGAGGATCACCGCCCCCGCGGCCCGCAGCTGCGACGTGACGTGCGCCTCGACCCTGGGGATGTTGCCCTCGAGCGCGATCGAGCCGGCGGTGGTCGGCACGGTGCGGGTGCCGATGTTGTCCTTGAGCAGCACGGGGATCCCGTGCAGCGGACCCCGCACCTTGCCGGCCTTGCGCTCCCGGTCACGCAGGGCGGCCTCGGCGAGCGCGGTGGGCGACAGGGCGCGGACGCTGTTCGTGGGCTTGTCGTACGCCCGGATGCGCTCGACGTACTGCGTCGTCAAAGCGCGGCTGCTGAGCCGGCCGCTCGCCATCGCGGCCTGCAGTTGCGTGACCGTCGCGGTCTGCAGGTCGAGCCCGGCGATGCGTGCCCGGCAGTCGGCTGCCGGCGAGCCGACCGGCCCGGGGGCGGCCGGCGCCGCGACGGAGGGAGTGACGGCGACGCCGGCCACGACGAGCACGGCCGCGGCAGCGGTGAGGCGGAGGGTGCGCATGGGGTCAGGTTCGACGACGTGGGGGAGGCCTCCTGCCGGGCCTGGGTAGGGTCCGGACACCGCACATCGGAGGCCCCGTGAAGATCGACTTCAACTCGTCGCCGCGCTCCAGCCTGGGCGTCGAGTGGGAGCTGATGCTCGTCGACCGCGAGACCCGCGGCCTGACCAGCGGCGCTACCGAGATCCTGGCCGCGCTGTCGCCCGAGGGCGAGCACCCCACGGCGAAGCACGAGCTGCTGCAGTCGACCATCGAGGTCATCACCGGCGTCTGCGGCACGGTGAGCGAGGCGACCGCCGACCTGCAGCGCACGCTGGAGCAGGTCACGCCCCTCGCAGAGGCGCGCGGGCTCGGGCTGATGTGCGCCGGGTCCCACCCGATCACCAACTGGCGCACGCAGCAGATCAGCGACAACCCGCGCTACGCCAAGCTCGTCGACGACATGCAGTGGCTGGCCCGCCGGATGCAGATCTTCGGTGTGCACGTGCACGTCGGCGTGCGCTCGCCGGACAAGGCCATCGCCATGGTGAACGCGCTGCAGCAGTACATCCCGCACTTCCTCGCGCTGTCCGCCTCGTCGCCGTACTGGGCGGGGACGGAGACCGGCCTGGCGTCCGCCCGCTCCAAGGTCTTCGAGGGGCTGCCGACGGCCGGCCTGCCGCAGCAGGTCGAGGGCTGGGCCGGCTTCGAGCGCTACATGGAGACGCTCATCAAGACGCACACCATCGCCTCCATCAAGGAGGTCTGGTGGGACATCCGTCCGCACCCGGTCTACGGGACGGTCGAGCTGCGCATCTGCGACGGCCTGCCGACGCTCGCCGAGGTGGGCATGGTCGCGGCGCTGTCGCAGTGCCTGGTCGAGATGATGGACCGCGAGATCGACAAGGGCTACACGCTGCCCACGCCCAGGCGCTGGGTGACGCAGGAGAACAAGTGGCGCGCGGCGCGGTACGGCCTCGACGCACGCATCATCGTCAGCGAGGACAGCACCCAGCCGGTCGCCGAGGCGCTCGCCGAGCTGGTGCAGGACCTGCGTGCCACGGCCGAGCGGCTCGGCTGCGTCGAGGAGCTGCTGAGGGTGCAGGAGGTGCTCGACGGCGGCGCCTCCTACCAGCGGCAGCGCGCGGTGGCGGCGGCCAGCGGCGGTGACCTCACCGCCGTCGTCGACAGCCTGCTCGCGGAGTTCGTGCACGGCTCGCCGATCGTGCTGCCGGCGCGCGACTCGAGCGCCGTCCTGGGCGATCAGGGCGCGGCCGGGGCCGTCTCGTGACGCCGCAGGCCGTCAGTGACGGCTGGCTGGCCGAGCACGCCGACGAGCTCGTCGCCTGGCGCCGGGACCTGCACGCCCACCCGGAGCTGGGCAACCAGGAGCACCGCACGACCGCGGTGCTCGTCGAGCACCTGCGCGCCGCGGGTCTCGCTCCCAAGGTCCTCTCCCGCGGCACCGGCGTCGTCTGCGACGTCGGCACGGGCGAGGCGCCGATCGTGGTGCTCCGGGCCGACATCGACGCGCTGCCCCTGCAGGACGAGAAGCTGGTGCCCTACCGGTCGACGATCCCCGGGCTGTGCCACGCCTGCGGGCACGACGTGCACACGACCGCGGTGCTCGGCGCGGGACTGGCGCTGGCTCAGGTCGCGGACTCGCTGCAGGGCACGGTGCGGCTGGTCTTCCAGCCGGCCGAGGAGCAGATGCCCGGTGGCGCCCTCGACGTCCTCGCCGACGGCTGGATGGAGGGCGTCGCGTCGGCCTTCGGGCTGCACTGCGACCCGGCCCTCGAGGTGGGCCGGGTCGGGCTGAAGTCGGGCGCGATCACGGCCGCGGCCGATGCGCTCGAGATCGTGCTGACCGGCCCGGGCGGGCACACCTCCCGCCCGCACAACACGGTGGACCTGGTGCACGTGCTGTCGACGATCGCGACCGGTCTGCCCGACGCGCTGGGCCGGCTGGTGGACCCGCGCGCGGGGCTCTGCCTGGTCTGGGGTCACATCTCGGCGGGCGTCGTGCACAACGCCATCCCTCGTACGGGCACGCTGCGCGGCACCCTGCGGGTGCTCGACAAGGACGCCTGGCACGGCGCGCCGCAGATGGTGCAGCGGCTGGTGGACGGGCTCGCCGCGCCGTACGGCGCGCACGCCGAGGTCCGCTACCAGCGCGGCGTCCCGCCGGTCGTCAACGACCAGTCCGCGACGACGCTGTTCGCCGCGGCCGTACGAGGAGCGCTCGGCCCGCACGCCGCCGTCCCGACCCTGCAGTCGCTCGGGGGCGAGGACTTCGCGTGGTACCTCGACCACGTCCCGGGCGCCATGGCGCGACTGGGGGTCAAGCCTCCCGGCCAGGAGCATCCGCACGACCTGCACCAGGGCACCTTCGACGTCGACGAGACGGCGCTGCCCGTGGCCGTCAAGGTGCTGGTCGCGCTCGCCTTCGCCGCCCTGTCGGCGGCGTGACTCCAGCACCCTGGCGCATCTGGACGGCGCTCTGGCTGGTCTACATCCTGTGGGGGTCGACCTACCTCGGCATCAAGTACACCGTCGGGTCGCTGCCACCGCTCGCGTCGGCCGCTCTGCGCTTCGCCGCGGCCGCCCTGCTGCTCGCCGGCTGGCTGGCCGTCCGGCACGGTCGCCAGGGGTTTCGCGCCACGAGACGGCAGCTGGTCAACGCCGCCGGCATCGGCCTCGTGCTCCTCACCGGGGCCAACGGGACCCTGGTGATCGCCGAGCACCGGGGCCTGCCGACGGGGCTCGCAGCGCTGATCGTCGCCGCTGTCCCGCTCTGGGTGGTGCTGCTCCGGGCGGGGACCGGTGACCGGCCGGCCGGGCGCACCCTCCTGGGCGTCGCGATCGGCTTCGTCGGCGTGGCCGTGCTGCTGCTGCCCGGCACCCGTCCCGAGGGGGTGGCGCTCGCTCCGGCGCTGATGGTCCTCGGCAGCAGCCTGCTGTGGTCGCTGGGTTCCTTCGGCGTCGGGAAGCTCTCGTTGCCGCCCGATCCGCTGATGGGCACCGTCATCCAGATGCTGGGCGGGGCAGCAGGTCTCGTCGTCGTGGCGGTCGTGACCCGCGAGGACCCGGCCTTCGGGGACGCGGAGCTGTCGTCGTGGCTGGGGCTCGCCTACCTCGTCGTCTTCGGCTCGATCGTCGCGTTCACGGCCTACTCCTGGCTGCTCCAGGTCGCGCCCGTCAGCCAGGTCGCGACGTACGCCTACGTGAACCCGGTCGTGGCGGTGATCCTCGGCGCGCTGTTCATCGGGGAGGAGATCGGACCCGCGACGGTCGTCGGCGGTGCCATCACCGTGCTGGCCGTCGCGGTCGTGGTGTCCGAGGAGGGCCGCCGTCGCAGGGCGCGCGGCCTGGAGGTCCCGACCGACGCGCCCTACACGCCCGAGGACCGGCAGGGGCGGGAGCGGAGCTCGCGGACGTAGTCGTCCGGCGCGCCTGCGGCCTCCGCCGCGTCGGCGAGCACCCCCAGGTAGCGCGCGGACGGCAGGCCGCCTTCGTACCCGTCGAGGACGTAGACCCACGCCAGCTTCTCGCCCTCCAGCGTCTGCACCCGGACCCGCAGCTTGCGGTAGAGACCGGTGTCGGCGCCCTCCCAGGCGTCGAGCTGCTCGGCGTCGGCGTCGGTCATGTCGTAGAGCCCGACGAAGACGTGCTCGCTCGGCTCCTCGACCAGCGTCGCGAGCGATCCCTCCCAGCCGAGGTCCTCGCCGCCGAAGGTGAGACGCCACCCCTCCAGCCAGCCGGTGCCGGCGACGGGGGAGTGGGGGCAGCGACGGTGCATCTGCTCGGGGTCGAGGTTGCTGCCGTACGCCGCGTAGAGCGTCATGCGGCAGAGAGTAGCGAGCAGCGGGTGCGGGAGGATGGCAGGCATGACGCGCATCGCCATCATCGGAGGAGGCCCTGCGGGCTACGAGGCTGCGCTGGTCGCGGTGCAGCTCGGCGCGGAGGTGACCCTGATCGACCGCGACGGCATCGGCGGGCAGTGCGTGCTGGCCGACTGCGTGCCGTCCAAGACCTTCATCGCCACGAGCGAGGCGATGACGGCCTTCTCGCACGCGGAGCGCGTCGGCATCCGCACCGATGGCGGTGAGCACCGCGCCGTCGGTGCAGATCGGAAGAGC
>SCTD01000121.1 GCA_004299215.1 Frankiales bacterium
GAAGGCGGTGCGCCCCTTGCAGTAGTCCAGCGTGATGTCGAAGATCTTCTTCGACGCCGCGGCCGCGACCACCGCGATGGACAGCCGCTCCTGCGGGAGCTTCTCCATCAGGTGGATGAAGCCGCCGCCCTCGCGCCCGACGAGGTTCTCGGCCGGGACCCGCACCTCGTCGAAGAACAGCTCGGCCGTGTCCTGCGCCTTCATGCCGACCTTCTCCAGGTTGCGGCCCCGCTCGAAGCCCTTCATGCCGCGCTCGACGGCGAGGATCGAGAAGCCGTGGGCGCCCTTCTCGGGGTCGGTGCGCGCGACGACGAGCACCAGGTCGGAGTTGATGCCGTTGGTGATGAACGTCTTGGAGCCGTTGATGACCCAGTCGGTCCCGTCGCGGCGCGCGCTCGTCTTGAGCCCCTGCAGGTCAGAGCCGGCGCCGGGCTCGCTCATCGCGATGGCGGTGATCATCTCGCCGGTGACGAACGGCGGCAGCCAGCGCTGCTTCTGCTCGTCCGTGGTGAGGTCGATGAGGTACGGCGCGGCGACGTCGTTGTGCAGCGTGAAGCCGACGCCGCTGCCGCCGACGCGGGTGATCTCCTCGGAGACCACGCAGTTGTAGCGGAAGTCCTTGATGCCGCCGCCGCCGTACTGCTCCGGCACGTCCATGCCGAGCAGGCCCTGCTTGCCGGCCTCGGTCCACACCGAGCGGTCGACGATGCCGGCCTGCTCCCACTCCTTGTGGAACGGCGCGACGTGCTTGGCCATGAACGACCGCACCGAGTCGCGGAAGGCGTCGTGCTCGGGCTCGAAGAGGGTGGACTCCATGCGGCCACGTTAGCCGTCGTTCACTCGGCGGGTCTAGGCTCCCCGCGACCGGCCGAACGAGGAGGACCATGCCTGCCCTGGCAGACGCGCTCGACCGACGCCGGCCCGAGCACGAGACCAACCGCGCGGCGATGCTCGCCCACCTCGACGAGCTCGCTCGGCAGCACTCCGCCGTGCTCGCCGGCTCGGAGAAGTCCGTCGCGCGGCACCGCTCGCGCGGCAAGCTGCTCCCCCGCGAGCGGATCGAGCTGCTGCTCGACCGCGACGCGCCCTTCCTCGAGCTGTCGCCGCTGGCGGCGTACGGCACGACGTTCCCGCTGGGCGCGAGCGTCGTCACCGGCATCGGCGTGGTCGAGGGCGTGGAGTGCCTGCTGGTGGCCAACGACCCGACCGTGCGGGGCGGCGCCACCAACCCGGTCAGCGCCAAGAAGGTCCGCCGCGCGATGCAGATCGCGCGCGAGAACCGGCTCCCCCTGATCAACCTGGTGGAGTCCGGCGGCGCCGACCTGCCAACGCAGGCCGAGATCTTCATCCCGGGCGGGGCGCTCTTCCGCGACCTCACCCAGTTCAGCGCCCTGGGGATCCCGACCATCGCCCTGGTCTTCGGCAACTCCACAGCCGGTGGGGCGTACGTCCCCGGCATGTCCGACCACGTCGTGATGGTCAAGGAGCGCGCCAAGGTCTTCCTGGGCGGGCCGCCGCTGGTCAAGATGGCGACCGGCGAGGACAGCGACGACGAGTCGCTCGGCGGCGCCGAGATGCACGCCCGCACAAGCGGTCTGGCCGACTACCTGGCCGTCGACGAGCTCGACGCGCTGCGACTGGGTCGCCAGGTCGTACGCGGTCTCAACTGGCGCAAGCGCGGCCCCTCCCCCACCCGTCCGGCCGACCCGCCGCTGCACGACGTCGAGGACCTGCTGGCCATCCCGTCGGCGGACCTGCGGGTGCCGTTCGACCCGCGTGACGTCCTCGCGCGCGTCGTCGACGGCTCGCGCTTCGACGAGTTCAAGCCGCTCTACGGCACCTCGCTCGTGACCGGCTGGGCGAGCATCCACGGCTACCCGGTCGGGGTGCTCGCCAACGCCCGCGGCGTGCTCTTCAGCGAGGAGTCGGAGAAGGCCGCGCAGTTCATCCAGCTCGCCAACTCCGCCGACACCCCACTGGTCTTCCTCCAGAACACCACCGGCTACATGGTCGGCAAGAAGTACGAGCAGGACGGCATCATCAAGGACGGCGCCAAGATGATCAACGCCGTCGCGAACAGCACGGTTCCCCACTTCACGATCGTGCTGGGCGCGTCCTACGGCGCGGGCAACTACGGCATGTGCGGCCGGGCGTACGACCCCCGCTTCCTGTTCTCCTGGCCCGGCGCGAAGTCAGCGGTCATGGGGCCGGCGCAGCTGGCCGGCGTGCTGTCGATCGTGTCGCGGCAGTCGGCCGAGGCGCGGGGGCTGCCCTTCGACGAGGCGGCGGACGCCCAGATGCGCGAGCTGGTCGAGGCCCAGATCGAGAGCGAGTCCCTCGCTCTGGCCAACACCGGGCGCGTCTACGACGACGGCATCATCGACCCGCGGGACACCCGCGACGTGCTCGGGATGTGCCTGTCGATCGCGCACAACGTGCCGGTCGAGGGCACCTCCGGCTTCGGCGTGTGGAGGCACTGATGCCGATCACCAGAGTGCTCGTCGCCAACCGCGGCGAGATCGCCCGCCGCGTCTTCCGCACCTGCCGCGAGATGGGCATCGGCACGGTCGCGGTCTTCTCGGACGCGGACGCAGACGCGCCGTTCGTCCGCGAGGCCGACCGCGCGGTGCACCTGCCGGGCAACGCGCCCGCCGACACGTACCTGCGCGGCGACCTCGTCGTGGCCGCCGCTGTCAGGGCCGGCGCCGACGCGGTGCACCCGGGCTACGGCTTCCTGTCCGAGGACGCCGGCTTCGCGCAGGCCGTGCTCGACGCCGGCCTCGTCTGGATCGGGCCGCCGCCGGCGGCGATCTCGGCGATGGGCAGCAAGCTGGCCGCGAAAGCGATGATGGCCGACGCGGGTGTGCCGTGCCTCGCCGGCGTCGACGCGACGGGGCTGGCGGACGACGCGCTCGTCAAGGCGGCCGAGGACATCGGCTACCCGGTGCTGGTCAAGGCGAGCGCCGGTGGCGGCGGTCGCGGGATGCGGATCGTCTCCGCCGAGGCCGAGCTCGTCGCGGCGGTGACCGGCGCCCAGCGCGAGGCGGCATCGGCCTTCGGCGACGGGACGGTCTTCCTCGAGAAGTACGTCGAGCGGCCCCGGCACGTCGAGGTCCAGGTGCTCGCCGACGCCCACGGCAGCTGCGTCGCCCTCTTCGAGCGCGACTGCTCGGTCCAGCGGCGGCACCAGAAGGTGCTCGAGGAGGCCCCCTCCCCCGCCGTCGACGACGGCCTCCGCACGCGACTCTGCGAGGCGGCGGTCGCTGCCGCGCAGGCCGTCGGCTACACCGGAGCCGGCACGGTGGAGTTCGTGCTGTCCCCGGACGGCACGCCGGCGTTCCTGGAGATGAACACCCGGCTGCAGGTCGAGCACCCGGTGACCGAGCTCGTCACCGGGCTGGACCTGGTCCGGCTGCAGCTGCTGGTCGCGCAGGGCGAGCCGCTGCCGGCGGAGGTCCTGCAAGCACGGATCCAGGGTCACGCGATCGAGGCGCGGCTCTACGCCGAGGATCCCGCCCGCGGCTACCTGCCCGTGACCGGCACGCTCCACCGCGTCGAGATCCCCTGCGGCGCAGGCGTTCGCGTCGACAGCGGTGTCGAGAGCGGGTCGGTCGTCAGCCCGTTCTACGACGCGATGCTGGCGAAGGTGCTGGCGCACGGCGCCACCCGCGCGGAGGCGTCGGCGCGGCTGGCAGCCGCTCTCGCCGGGGCGCGGCTGCACGGCATCCGCACCAACCGCGACCTGCTGGTGCGCGTGCTGCGGTCGGAGGCGTG
>SCTD01000122.1 GCA_004299215.1 Frankiales bacterium
GGTGCGCCCGGGGGACAGGTACGCCTGGTACGCGTCGATGGCCCGGTTCGCTCCGTCGAAGCACAACACCCAGCCGTGGAGCTTCTCGGTCTCCGAGGACGCGCTCGACGTCTGGACCGACCCGGCCCGCAGGCTCCCGGCCACCGACCTGCTCGGCCGGGAGATGGTGCTCGCCTGCGGGGCCGCCGTGCAGATCGCGGTGGTCTCGGCCGCTGCCCTTGGCGTCCGGCTCACCGTGTACCCGTGGCCCGAGGGACCGACCGGACCGGTCGCCCGGCTCATCGAGCGCGACCGCATCCCTCCACCGGCGGATGCGGCGGCCCGGCTGACCGCCGTGCGCGCGCGTCGCACCGACCGCGGTCCGCTCGACGCCGGCGCCCTGCCCGCGTCGCTGCCCTTCGTGCTGCAGGACGTCGCCGCCGGGCACCGCTGCACGTTTCGCCTGGTGACGAGCGAGGGTGACCGCAGCTGCCTGGCCCGTCTCGTCGAGATCGCCGACCGCCAGCTGGCGCGGATGCCCGAGGTGGAGCGGGAGAAGCGCGACTGGCTCCGCCCGCCGGGCGATCCGAGCCTGGACGGCGTGCCGGCCGGGGCGACCCGCGGGACCGCCGAGTCGTACTCCGCTCCCTTCGTGCAGCGGGACTTCTCGCTGCCGCACGTCGAGCCCGCGCACGCGCGGCCCGGCGTCGACGCGCCGCTGGTGGGCGTGCTGTGCACGCCGCTGGACGCGCCGGTGAACTGGCTCCAGGGCGGTCGCGCGCTGACGGACCTGCTGGTCGAGGCGGCCCTCGTCGGCGGCAGCGCGTCCTACCTCAACCAGCCCGTGGAGCTCGCCGCGACCCGTGAGGTGCTGGCGAACGACCTCGACCTGCCCGGTCATCCGCAGGTCGTCCTCCGGATCGGTCGGGGTGCGCCGGTGGAGGCCCCGCCGCGACGTGCTGTCCCGGACGTGGTGAACCGGGTGCCCTGACAGCGCCGCCAGAGGCGGGTGCGACGATCCGGCGGTGAGTGCTCAGGACCGGCTTCCCGTCCTCGTCGGCGCCGGTCAGCTGAGGGCGAACCGGGGCCGTGTCGTCGAGGCTGCCCGTGAGCCGATGGACCTGCTCGTCGACGCGCTCGCGGCGGCGGAGGCCGACTCCGGCGTCCGCGGGCTGCTGCGACGCGCGGACTCGGTGCATGCGGTCCGCGTGGCGAGCTGGGCCTACGACGACCTCGCGCGCCGGGTCGGCGCGGCCGTCGGCGCGGCCCCTGCCCACTGCGAGGACACCGGGCTCGGCGGTCACTGGCCGGTGCGGCTGCTGGACCGTGCCGCGGAGCGCATCTGGTCGGGGGAGTCCGAGATCGCCCTGCTGGTCGGGGCGGAGGCGCAGGCGAGCCTGGGGGTGCTGCGCAAGGCCGGGCTCGACCCGGTCGCCGACGGCGGATGGAGCGCGACGCCGGGTGGGCCGCCGGCCTTCGACGTGGACACCCTCGGATCGACGCTCATGCAGAGCGCGGGGCTGCTCGCGCCGACCCGCGTCTACCCGCTGTTCGAGAACCGGCTGCAGGCCGACGTCGGGCTGACGCCTGCGGAGGCCGCGGCGGAGTCCGCACGCCTCTACGCCGCGCAGAGCCTCGTGGCGGCGGGACACCCGGCGGCCTGGCAGCCCAGGGCGCTGGCCCCCGAGGAGGTCTCGCGCGTGGGGCCCGGCAACCGCATGGTGTGCGAGCCGTACCCGCTGTCGATGAACGCCATGCCGCACGTCGACCAGGCGGCGGCGGTCGTCCTGACCTCTCGCCGGGTCGCTCTCGAGCTGGGGGTTCCGGAGACCCGGCTGGTGCACGTCTGGGGCGGCGCAGGTGCCGACGACACCTCAGACGTGCTGGCTCGGGGGGACTTCGGTCGGTCGCCGGCGCTCGAGTGCGCGCTCGCCCGCTGCCTCGACGCGGGTGGTGTCGTGCCGGCCGACCTCGACATCATCGACGTCTACAGCTGCTTCCCGGTGGTGCCCAAGCTCGTGGCCGGGGTGCTCGGCCTGCCGCGCGACTCGGCCCTGACCGTGACCGGCGGGCACTCGTCCTTCGGCGGACCGCTCAACAGCTACTCCCTGCACGCGGTCGCCACGGTGGTGCAGCGGCTCCGTGAGCAGCCGGGCCTCGCGCTCGTGCACGCCAACGGCGGCTACCTGACCTCGCAGCACGCCGTGCTGCTGTCGAGGGTGGCGCACCGTGCCGGCTACGTCGGCCGGTCGGAGCCGACCGCCGTCGAGAGCGCCGCGGTGCGCACGTCGCCCGCCGCCGACGTGGCAGCGGGGTCGGCCTGGCTGGACGTCACCGTCGAGACGGCGACCGTCGAGCACGACAGGAGCGGCGGGCCCCGCCAGGCGTTCCTGGTCGCTCGCACCGCGGACGGCACCCGTACCGCCGTCGCCACGTCCGTCGGTGACGCGGTGTCCGCTGAGCGGCTCTCGCTCGACGCCCTGCCCGCGGGCCGCACCACGCACGTCGGACGCCTGATCCGCCTCGTCCTGTCGGACGACGGCACCGCCACCCTCGAGGAGACCGCATGACCGACCTTGCCCCCACCAGCCTCAGCGTCGCGCGTGAGGACCACGTCCTGGTCCTCACGATCGAGCGGCCGCAGGCGCGCAACGCCGCGGACGCCGACCTGGCGACCCGCATGGCCGACGCCCTCGACGAGGCGGACCGGGACCGCGAGGTGCGCTGCGTGGTCATCACGGGCTCGGGTGACAAGGCGTTCTGCGCGGGGGCCGACCTGAAGGCCGTCGGCCGGGGCGAGTTCCCGCTGCCGGCCGGCCGCGAGCACTACGGCTTCGCCGGCGTGACCCAGCACCCCACGAGCACGCCGCTGATCGCGGCGGTCAACGGGATGGCGCTCGGCGGCGGTGCCGAGATCGTGCTGGCGTGTGACCTGGCCGTCGCGGCGGAGAGCGCGACGTTCGGCCTGCCGGAGGTCAAGCGCGGCCTGATCGCCGCTGCCGGCGGTGTCTTCCGGCTGCCCGAGCAGGTGCCCCCCAAGGTGGCCATGCGGATGATGCTGACCGGTGAGCCGATTGGCGCGGCCGAGGCGCTGCGCTGGGGGCTCGTCAACGAGGTCGTGCCTGACGGGCATGCGCTGGACGCGGCGCTCCGGCTCGCGGCCGCGGTCGCGGCGAATGCCCCGCTCGCCGTGCAGGCCAGCAAGCGGCTCGCCTGGGGGAAGGCCGACGGCCAGATCTCCCGCGAGCAGCAGTCCTGGGAGCGCAACCAGGCCGAGATGACGGCGATCGTCGGCAGCTCGGACGTGCAGGAGGGCGTCCTTGCGTTCATCGAGAAGCGGCCTCCGGTGTGGACGGCCGGCTGAGGACCTTGGCCCCTGGTCCGCTGGCCGCTGCGGGGGCAGCGTTGCTGCGGAGGGAGTGATCACGGTGCTGCAGGTCACGTGGGTGCTGCTGGGTGCGCTGATCGTCGGGGCGGGTGTGCGCTCGCGCACGGACCTCAGGGTGCTGCGGGTCGGTCGGCTCGCGTTGGCCGCTCTCTACCTCGGCGCCGGCGCCCTGGTGAACGCGGTCTTCGTCGTCCGCGGTGACGACTACGCCGACTTCGCCGCCGGCTCCTACCTGCCGTTCGTACGGGAGACCTGGACGTCGCTGGTCGTCCCGAACCACCACCTGTTCATCGGCGGGCTCCTGGTCGCCTTCGAGGCCGCCGTGGGGGTGCTGGCCCTGCTCGGGGGACGGCACGCCGTGCTCGCGCTGATCGGCGCCATCGGGTTCCACGTCGCGCTCCTCAGCTTCGGCTGGGGGTTCTTCCTGTGGTCGCTGCCGATGCTGGTCGGGCTGGTCCTGCTGCTCCAGGCGCAGCTGCGGGAGCTGCACGGCGCGGAGGCCGCGCAGCCCGTACGGGAGCTGGCCTCCAGCCCACGGTGACCCGCATCCCACGGTGACCCGCCGCTTCCGACCGTGCCCGTCCCCCCGGCGAATCCCGCGCCCGTCCCCCCGGCGAATCCGATGATCACGCGGGACACGCTCGGCGTGTCCCCGGTGATCATCGCAATCGTGCGGCCGGGTCGCGTGGGGCCGGGTCTTGTCCGGCGGCCGGGGTCACTCGTCCGGTGACACGCTCCTGGTGCGCGGCGGGACGACGACGACCGGGCAGGGCGCGTGCTCGACGCACTGCCGACTGACCGAGCCGAGGAGCAGCCGGGCGAAGCCGCCTCGGCCGCGCTCGCCGAGCACCAGCAGGTCGTCCGGCCCGACGGTCTCCAGCAGGCCGGCAGCCGCCGGCCGGTGCAGCAGCAGCTGCTCGACGGCGCCGCTCTCGGCGACCTTCGAGACGGTCTCGTCCAGCAGCGACCGGCCGAGCTCCTCCCACTCCTCCAGCGGAGGCACCCAGGAGTCCCGAGCGGTCGGCGGCGCCGGCAGGGTCGTGAGCTGCCAGGACAGCACGGCGACGACGGGGCGCCCCACGCGCTCTGCGTGATGGACCGCCCAGCGCAGGGCCCGCAGGCTGGCACCCGAGCCGTCGACACCGACGACGACGCGGTCCGGCGGCAGCGGCCGCGCTCCCGGCGGCACCACCGCCACGGGTGCGGTGGAGCGGCTCAGGCAGGTCCCGGCCACGGAGCCGAGCGCCGGGCCGACGAGCGTGCGCTGCCACGCCGACTGCCCGTGCCGGCCGAGCACCAGCAGGTCGGCCGAGCGGGCGTGCTGCAGCAGCACGGACGCGGCGTCACCCTCGGCGGTGCGCGACCACGCCGGCACGGTGGCCGATCCGGCGGGCCGGTCGGCGAGCGCCTTCTCGAGCTCGGCCTCGACACCGTGACGCGCGCCGACGGCGAGCTCCACGGGCGTGTCCGGGACGACCATGCCGAGGAACGTGCGGTCCCAGTGCCAGGCGTGCAGCGCCTCGACCGCTGCGCCGCGCGCCGCGGCGACCTCGAGCCCCCAGGCGAGTGCGGCGGCGGACGTGGGGGAGCCGTCCACCCCGACCAGGACGACCTGCTGGGACATGGCCCCTCCTCGACGACGGTGCCTGCGGCTCCAGTCCACAGCTGACCGGCCCGCCTGTCGCGGGCCGAAGGTCCCTGACGCCAGGTCGTGCGGTCCTGGACGTCACGTCTGACGAAGGGGAGCGTGGGCCGGCCGACGACAGAGGAGGATCAGCACGTGACGGGCGTCCCCGCGATCCGCACCTCGGGCCTGACCAAGCACTTCGGCAGCGTCGTCGCGCTCGACGACCTCGACCTCGAGGTCGAGCGGGGTGAGGTGTTCGGCTTCCTCGGGCCGAACGGCGCGGGCAAGTCCACGACGATCCGGCTGCTCCTGGCGCTGCTGCGCCCGACCGCGGGAAGCGCCGAGGTCATGGGGATCCCGGTCTCCGACGTCGAGCGCGCGCACCGCCACCTGGCGTACGTCCCCGGCGATGTCGCGCTGTGGCCGCAGATGACGGGGGCGGAGGTGCTCGCGCTGCTGGGCGGCCTGTCGGGCGGCGTGGACACCGCGTTCCGCGATGAGCTGGTGGAGCGGTTCGACCTCGACCTGGACAAGCGGACCCGCTCCTACAGCAAGGGCAACCGGCAGAAGGTCTCGCTCATCGCCTACGTGTCCTGGCGCATCGGCGCGCTGCGCACCGAGGAGGCGACCGGCCGCCTCGAGCACCTGCTGGTCCGACCGGTGCGGCGCACGACGTGGCTCGCCGGGTCGTACGCCCTGGCGGTGGTGGCCGCGGCGGTCGTCGTGCTGGCCGGCTGCGTGGGGATCTGGCTGGGCGCGCGGATCGGCGGCACCGACCTCGGCTGGTGGGACGCGAGCCTGCCCCTGCTGGCGACGCTGCCGGTGGCCGTGCTGTTCGCCGGCATCGGCGTGCTGGCCTTCGGCGCCGTGCCCCGGCTGACCGTCGCGGTGCCGGTGACGCTGGTCGTGCTCGCGTACGTCCTCGAGCTGCTCGGCCAGCTGCTCTCACTGCCGGACCCCGTGCTCGACCTGTCGCCGTTCCGCTGGCTGCCGCGCCCGCCCCTCGAGCCGTGGACCGCCGGGCCGTCGCTGGTGCTCTGCGCGATCGGGGTGGCTGCTGCCGCAGCCGGCGTAGCGCTCTTCTCCCGCCGGGACCTCGCGCCTGACTGACGTCGGGACGTACGACCCTTGTCGGCGGCCGCGGGCGGGACCAGCGTGGTCCCCACCGAGGTAGTGGAGGCAGTCATGACCGAGACCCTGGCCCGTGACCGGAGCACGTGGCGGGCACTGCTGGAGGCGATCACCCGTGGTCGGCGCGGCGAGCACGCGACGCTCGAGGTGCTCGACGACGGCCTCGGGGACCAGGTGGAGGCGCGCGACCTGCCGCTGGAGTCCCTCGACTTCGACGAGCGGGCCGACACCGTGATCGTGGCCCTCGACGGGAGGACCGCCGGCGCCGGTGTCGTGCTCCGTCACCTCGTGGAGCACCCACTGCGCCTGGACGTCCTCGAGCAGCCGCACGGCTCGCTGGTGCTGCGCATCGTCGGGGCAAGCGGGGCGCAGACCCTGCTCACCTGCCGGCCCGCAGCCTGACGGCTCGTCGATGACGACCGACGCGGTCCTGGACTTCCTCGGAGCCAACGAGACCGTCACCGGGAGCAAGACCCTGCTCACCCGCGGGGACGAGCGGGTGCTCGTCGACTGCGGTCTCTACCAGGGACAGCGCGAGCTGCGGCAGCGCAACTGGGACCACTTCGAGCCGTCACCGTCGAGCATCACCTCGGTGGTGCTCACGCACGCGCACCTGGACCACTGCGGCTACCTCCCTCTCCTTGTACGACAGGGCTTCTCGGGGCCCGTGCACTGCACCGCCGCCACTGCGGAGCTGGCCCGCATCGTCCTGCTGGACAGCGCCCACCTCGCGGAGGAGGACGCCCGGAACGCGAGCCGGCACGGCTGGTCGAAGCACTCCCAGCCGCGGCCGCTCTACACCGAGGAGAACGTCGAGCGCGCGCTCCGCAAGGTCGTGACGCACGA
>SCTD01000123.1 GCA_004299215.1 Frankiales bacterium
CATGACCACCACGGCGACGGCGCCCACGACGAGGCCGATCGCCGCGCTCGCCAGCGTGTTGACGAGCCAGCCCGCCACGGCCCCGACGCCACCGACGGCGTCGTGCGCCCACTCCTCGAGGTGGTGGACGGCGTCGTACAGCAGGTCCCAGCCGAGGTCGTGCGTCCCCACCAGCAGGATGTGGCCACCCACCCAGAGCATCGCCGCGGTGCCGACGATCGTGAGGAAGGTCAGCAGCTTCGGCATCCCCTTGACCAGGCCGCGACCGATCCTGGCCGTCGCGCTGCCGGGCTTCTCGGCCAGGTGCAGCCCGACGTCGTCCATCTTGACGATGAGCGCCACGACGCCGTAGACGAGCACCGTGATGGCGACCGCCACCACGACGAGGATCGCCAGCCGGGACAGGAACGGCTCGTCGGTGACCTCGTTCAGCGAGATGACCATGATCTCGGCCGAGAGGATGAAGTCGGTACGGACCGCCCCGGACACGATGGCGTCCTCGTCCGGCAGCACCTCCTCGCCCGGCTCGGCGTGCGTGCCGTGGCCGCTGACCTTGGCCCAGACCTTCTCGGCGCCCTCGTAGCAGAGGTAGGCAGCGCCCAGCATGAGCAGCGGCGTGAGCAGCCCGGGGAGGAACTGGCTGAGCAGCATGATCGCCGGCAGGATGACCAGCAGCTTGTTGCGCATCGAGCCGACGGCGATGCGGCGGATGATGGGGACCTCGCGCTGGGCGGCGAGCCCGTGCACGTACTGCGGCGTGACCGCCGTGTCGTCCACGACCACGCCGGCAGCCTTCGCGCTGGCACGGGCGGCCGCCGCCCCGATGTCGTCCACGGACGCAGCGGCGGCGCGCGCCAGCACCGCCACGTCGTCCAGCAGGGCTACCAGTCCGCCGGCCACGGCAGGTCCTTCCGGTTCGAGTTGTCGACCACGGTAGGTGGGGCCTTGTCGCGGGACGCGGACAGGCGCACTCTGAGGGCGTCCCCTCGAGAAGGGAGGCAGGAGAGATGAGCACTCTGCACTGCCCGCTCTGCGGTCTGCGGTTCCGCTACGGCAGCGAGCTCGACGCCCACGCCCGCGAGCACTGCGTCCCTCAGGAGCTGCACCTGCCGCAGCCGAGGCACAAGCGGGGTCAGGTGCGCAGCAAGGCCATCCGGTAGGTCGCGAGCGCTGTCTCGACGCCGTCGTCCTCGCGGCGGATGCGCACCTCCACCGGGAAGGTCGCCCGCCCGCGCTCGGCGAGTGAGGCGCGTACGCCGTCCGCGTCCCCGGTGAGCGTGGCCTGCGCCAGGAGCACCCCGGTGGCGATCGAGGAGTAGCCGATCGACGCGTCCTTCACCAGGGGGATCGCGCCGGCCTCGACCAGGTCGCCGAAGTCGCGCAGCAGCAGCGAGAAGGCGGCCGTCTCACCGAGTCCGAAGATGGCGGCTGCGTGCGGCCCGCCGACGTGGTTGTGCAGCTCCTGGCCCGCGTCGAGGCGGAGCAGCACCTCGGGCTCGGTCGACAGCACCCTCGGCCCGAGGGTGCGCACGAAGCCGCCTGCGCCATGGATGACAGCGGGGATGTCCACGCCGCGGACCCTAGTGTGGCGCCGTGCCCGAGGTCCCCGACGTCGCCGATCCGGAGCTGGCCGACGCCGGCCGCCGGCGGGTGGACTTCGCCGAGCGGGCGATGCCGGTGCTGGCCCTGCTGCGTGACCGCTTCTCGCGGGAACGGCCGCTGGCCGGGGTGCGCATCGCGGCGTGCGCCCACGTGACGCCGGAGACCGCGGCGCTCGCCCGGACGCTGCTCGCCGGTGGGGCCGAGCTGCACCTCGCGGCCTCCAACCCGCTCTCCACCCAGGACGACGTGGCCGCGGCCCTGCTCGCGGACGGGGTGGGGGTGCACGCGGTGCACGGCGTCGACCGGGCCGGTCACGCGCAGCACCTGCGCGCCGCGCTGTCAGCGAGGCCCGAGCTGGTGCTCGACGACGGCTGCGACCTGGTGGGCGTGCTGCACGCCTCGCCGGGACTGCTCGAGGGCGTCCGCGCCGGGGGCGAGCAGACCTCGACCGGCGTGCTGCGCCTGCGGCAGATGGCGGCGGACGGCGCGCTGCGGCTGCCGGTGGCGGCGGTCAACGACACCCCCATGCAGCTGCTGGTCGCGAACCGGCACGGCACCGGCCAGTCGACGCTCGACGCGGTCATGCGGGCCACCGGCACGCTGGTCGCCGGCAGCACGGTCGTCGTCGCGGGCTACGGCTGGTGCGGCAGCGGGATCGCCGCCCGGGCACGGGGTCTCGGCGCGCAGGTGGTCGTCACCGAGGTGCAGCCGCGCCGGGCGCTCGAGGCCGTGCTGGACGGCCACCGGGTGCTGCCGATGGCGGAGGCCGCGCCGCTCGGGGACGTCTTCGTCGTCAGCACCGGCGACCGCGACGTGCTGACCGCCGACCACTTCGCCGTCATGAAGGACGGCGCGGTGCTGGCCAACGCCGGCCACTTCGACGTCGAGGTCGACGTCGAGGCGCTCGCCACCGGCTCGGTCTCCGTGGACCGCCGGGTGCGCCCGCACGTCGACGCGTACGAGCAGCCGGACGGGCGGCGGCTGCTGCTGGTCGCCGAGGGCCGACTGGTCAACCTCGCCGCGGCCGACGGCCACCCGGCCGCGGTCATGGACATCTCCTTCGCCGTGCAGGCGCTCACCGTCGAGTGGCTGGCCCGCACCGACCTCGCGCCCGGCGTGCACGAGGTGCCGGCCGCGATCGACGACGAGGTCGCCCGCACCAAGCTGGCCGCCCTCGGGGTGCGGCTGGACGAGCTGACCCCCGCTCAGGTGCGGTACCTGTCCTCCTGGCAGGTCTGAGGCGGCCGACGTCGAAGGTGCACGCATGGTGCACCTTCGTCTGCTCACCGCCTCCGCGCTCGCCGTCGCCCTCGCCGGGACGACCGTCGCCGCCGCCGCCGGGACCGGTCCGCTCGACCTCGACGCCGTCGCGGAGTACGGCCAGCAGCACGGGCTGCTCGGCCAGGGCAAGGGCGCTCTCGCCAGCCCTGTCAGCGCAGCGGACTACAGCAGGCCCGGCTTCGGCGTGACGCCGGGCACGACGTGCGCGCCTGGCTCGCGGCCGGAGACCGGTCGGCAAGGCCGTGTGCCGCTCGCCGACTACGAGAGCGGCCGGGCCGCGAAGGGCTACACCTGCAACGCCACCGACATCGCGCACGAGGGCGACAGCGGCGGCTTCCAGGTGCACCGCTACGTGGACACGGCCGGCCACGAGTGCGCCTACTACGACGGCACCACGCTCTTCCCGACCCGCGAGCTCTCCGGCGCCGACGGCGGTGTCGTCGTGCTCGACATGAAGAACCCGGCCAAGCCCGTACGCACCGCCGTCCTGGACAGCTTCGCGATGCGCACCCCGCACGAGTCGCTGCGGCTGAACGACAAGCGCGGCCTGCTGGTCGCCGTGGCCGGCTCGCCGGTCACCCAGGTCGGCGTGGTGGACGTCTACGACGTGAGCGCCGACTGCCGGAAGCCGGTGCTCATGAGCTCCACGCCGCTCGGGGTCCTGGGCCACGAGGGCGGCTTCAGCCCGGACGGGCGCACGTACTGGGCCGCGACGACCGCCGACCGGGGGCTGACCGCCATCGACCTGACGGACCCCGCGGTGCCGACGGCCCTGTGGCGCGGCGTGGACGTCGCGACCCACGGCCTGTCGGTGTCCGACGACGGCAACCGGCTCTACCTCGCCGACGTCGCGAGCGACCGCGGCCTGCTGCAGAACTACTACACGCAGATCACCAACGGCGGCGGCGGGATGCGGATCCTCGACGTCAGCGAGATCCAGGCGCGCGCCGTGGCGCCCCAGGTCACCGAGGTCGGCTACGTCACCTGGCCCGAGGTCACGATCCCGCAGAACACCATCCCGGTGACCATCCGCGGCAGGAAGTACGTCATCGAGTTCGACGAGTACGACAGCGACGTCACGTCGTACTCGCCCGACGAGAACGTCGGCGGGGTGCGGGTCATCGACATCGGCGACGAGACGCAGCCGAAGGTCGTCAGCCGGATCCGGCTCGCGGTGTGGGAGCGAGAGGCGCGCGAGGACCAGGTCACCGACCCCGGCGCGGAGTCCGGCACGCAGGGCTACGCCGCGCACTACTGCGCGGTGCCTACGCGGACCGAGCCCGGGATCCTCGCCTGCGGGACGATCGCGTCCGGACTGCGGGTCTTCGACATCTCGGACCCGCTCCGGCCCCGCGAGGTGGCGTACGCCAACCACCCGGCGGTGGACGCCGACGACCCGGCGGCGAGCGGCGGGGCGTACGCCATGTCGGCCCCGGCGTTCGACCCGCAGACCCGCGACGTCTGGTACGCCGACGCCAACACCGGCTTCTGGGTGCAGCGTCTGGACAGGAAGGCGTGGCCGCGACCCTGACACGGTCGTGACAAGGTTCACGCAGTCGGGGTAGCCACCCTGACACGGTCGCGGTAAGGTTGTCGGCAGATGACCACGCTGACGATCCACGAGGCAGCGACCACCACCGGGTGGTCGCCCCGCATGCTGCGCTACATCGAGCAGCTCGGGCTCGTGGAGTCACCGCGGTCTGCGGCGGGCTACCGGCTCTACGGCCCGGCCCAGCTCCAGCGGCTGCGCACCCTGCGCGAGCTGCTGGAGACGCACGGCGTCGAGCTCGGTGACGTCGGCTTCGCGCTCCGG
>SCTD01000124.1 GCA_004299215.1 Frankiales bacterium
CACCGCGTGCCATCGGCGTGCCATCCGGCTGCAGATGAGTGCCTTCTCGTGCCCACTCATGCGTACTGCGGATGTTGCTCCCCGGGCAGGTCAGAGACTGTTTCCGCAGGTCAGAGGCCTGCGCGCAGGTCGGATTCAAGTCCTGTATCGCCCACACCACGACGACGAGCCCCTGCGGATCCCGCGGGGGCTCTGTCGTGTGGTGGGGCCCCTCTCGTGGGGGAGCGAGTCCCGGCAGGAGTACGACCCCCTCGCGGCGAACCTGAGGGCAACGAGCCGCCCCGCGTCCGGGGCCGGCCCCCGAACGTGTGCCGGGAGACCGGCGAGGAGGACCCAGTGGCCAGCCCCCAGGCCCCCCGATCGAGCGCTGCCGACGCCCCGGAAGGCGGCCTGCGCGGGCTCGTCCACCGAGCGAGGGCTGCGCTCGCGATGCGCCGCCGCGAGCGCGCCGCGACCGGGGCGAGGAGCCCGAAGCTCTTCCTGTCGCTGGTCGCGTCACTGCTGGTGCTGCTGACGCTCTTCGCCGCGTCGCTCACCTACCTCTACAGCGACCCGGAGGGCCGCGAGGTCACGCTCGACCAGGTCGCCGCGCTCACCACCGCCGGCCGGGTGGAGGCGGCCCGGTTCCTCGACGAGGACAGCCAGGTCGTGCTCGAGCTGCGCTCCGCGCAGGATGCCGCCGAGCGCTCGGCCAAGCCGCCGGCAGCGGGCGCCCCGGCGACCACCCCGGACGCCTCGACCGCGTCGGTCGACGGCGTGCCGGACGAGGCGGGCGTCGTACGCACCGCGCTGCCGAGCAGCGGCTCGGTCACCGTCAAGCTCTCCGATGCGGTAGCCGCCACCGGCGCGACCGTCGAGGTCGACCCGCAGAGCTTCCAGGCCGGGGTGCGGATCGCGACGGAGTTCCTGCTGCCGGTGATGATCCTGGCCAACCTGTTCGGCCTGCTCTTCGTCGGCAAGGGCGGCGGGTCGTCCGCGATCGGCGAGGTGACCGACTTCGGCCGCGTGGACGACGGCAGCCGTACGGGTGGCTCGTCGGTCACCTTCGCCGACGTCGGCGGCGCGGAGGAGGCCGTCACCGAGCTGGCCGAGGTCCGCGACTACCTCAAGGACCCCGCGCGCTACAAGGCGCTCGGTGCCACGCCACCCAAGGGCGTACTGCTCTTCGGCCCGCCCGGGACCGGCAAGACGCTGCTCGCCCGCGCGGTCGCGGGTGAGGCCGGCGTGCCGTTCTTCTCGGTCGCCGGCGCGGAGTTCGTCGAGTCGCTGGTCGGCGTCGGCGCGGCCCGCATCCGCGACCTGTTCCGCCGCGTCAACGCGGTCGCCCCGGCCATCGTCTTCATCGACGAGCTCGACGCCGCCGGCCGCAAGCGCGGCTCCGGCGGCGGCGGCGGGGGCTCCGACGAGCGCGAGCAGACCCTCAACCAGCTGCTGGTGGAGATGGACGGCTTCGAGGTCTCGACCGGCATCGTCGTGATCGCCGCGACCAACCGCCCCGACATCCTCGACCCGGCGCTGATGCGCCCGGGCCGCTTCGACCGGCACATCACCGTCGAGCGCCCGGACGCCGAGGGCCGCGAGCGCATCCTGCGCATCCACGCCGGCAAGAAGCCGCTCGCGCCGGACGTCGACCTCAAGCGCATCGCCGACCGCTGCCCCGGCTTCACCGGCGCCGACCTGGCCAGCACGGTCAACGAGGCCGCTCTCCTCACGGTCCGCCGCCAGGGCACGACCATCACGATGAAGGAGTTCGAGGAGGCCGTCGTCCGCGTCCTGGAGGGCCCGCAGCGACGGGGCCGGGTGCTCACGGCCGAGGAGCGGCTGCGCGCGGCCTACCACGAGATCGGCCACGTCGTCGTCGCCGCGGCGCTCGGCCGGCACGAGGACGTGCACCGCGTGACCGTGCTGTCCCGCGGCCGCACCGTCGCCGCCGCGACGTTCGCCGACACCGAGGCGACGCTGCTCACCAAGAGCGCCCTGCACGCCCAGCTCGTCGCCACCCTGGGCGGCATCGCCGCCGAGGAGCTCGTCCTCGGCGAGGGCTCCACGGGCGGCGAGCAGGACCTCGAGCACGCCACCGACCTGGCGCGGGACATGGTCACCCGCTACGGCATGAGCGAGGAGGTCGGCCCAGTCCGCCTGCAGGTGAAGGCCGGCGAGGGCTACCTCGGTGACGACAGCTCCCTGGTCGACCTCTCCCCCGAGACCCAGCGCGACGTGGAGGACGCGGTCCGCCGCCTCATCACCTCCGCCCAGCACGAGGCCACCGAGGTGCTCAAGGCGCACCGCGGTGAGCTCGACTCCCTGGCGATGCGGCTCGACGAGGAGGAGACCCTCGAGGGCGAGGTGCTGGAGGAGGCGCTCGCGCCGCTGCTCACCGCGCTCGACCGGGCCGCCGCCACTCCCCCTGCCCAGCGTCGCCGCCGCTCGACCGCGGTGCCGAAGCCCGCTCCGAAGACCGCCGGCAAGGCGCCGCGGGGTCGCACTCCCGCCCGGACCTGACCGTGCCCCGCCGTCGCCTGCGCGCCGCTCTCGCGGCCGCCGTCGCGGCGCCGCTCCTGATCGGTCCGGTCGGCGCGGACGCCGCGTCGGGACCGCTGAGCTGCCCTGCCGCGACGAAGGCCGGGCTGTTCCAGCGGCTGCCGATCGAGGCGTTCCGCGGCGTGCCGTCCGTGCAGACCCGCGATGTCGTCTCCGGCTACGCGCTGGACGAGCAGCGACCTGAGCGGGTGCTCGCGACCAACGGCAACACCATCAAGCTCTCGACCAGCCACGGCTGCGCCTGGGAGGACGCACTGGTCCTGGAGGCCTCCGCGTCCGGCGGCATCCCCTCCGGCCTCACGTCCACGGTCGTCGCCCTCGCCCACCTCCCGAACGGCGCCGCCCTGGCGGCGGTCCGCGAGGGGACCGGCGCCGCGAGTCGCCCGCTCGTGGTGCGCAGCGGCAGCGGAGCCCCCGGCACCTGGTCGGCCTCGACCACAGGCCTCCCGCTGCAGGGCAGCCCGCGGCTGCTCGAGCCGGCGTCCGACGGGCGTACGGCCTACCTGGCCGTGAGCCCGACGACCGACGCCGGCGGGGGCAACGGGGGAACCCTGCCGACGGTCCCCGGGGCCGGGTCGCCCGCTGCCGGGCCGGCCGGCCTGCTCTACGCGACCACCGACGGCGGTGCGAGCTGGGAGCTGCGGACGGCCGCTGGGGCGCTGGGCACGGGAGCGTCCGGCTTCGACGCCCTCGCGGTCGACGCCGGCGACCCGGACCTGCTCTACGGCGTCGCGGGTGGGCGCTTCGTGGTCTCCCGTGACGGCGGGCGCACCCTCGAGGTCGACCCGCAGCTCAGCGGCGTCACCGCCGTCGAGCCGATGGACCCCGGCGAGGTCAGCGTCCTCGTCGGCAGCGGGCAGCTGCTGTGGAGCCGGGACGCAGGGCGGGAGTACGTCGGCCGGCCGGCGCCGGCCGGCGGCACGTCGATGGCGCACCGTCCTGGCAGCAGCTTCGTGGTCGTCGAGGCCGGCGGGCGGCTGCACGCCGTCGAGGCCCGGGGGCGCGGCGGCAACCGCCCCCTCGACACCGGCGTGGCGAGCACCGCCGGGAGCGCACGCGGCGACCGGGCGTCGACCGGCAGCTTCCACGCCCTGGCCGGCCACTCGCTGCTCCGCTACGTCGACCCGTCGCCGCCGCGGACACCGCCCCCGCCGGTCGTCGGGGACCCCAAGCCGTCGCCACCGAAGCCCGGCGCCTTCTCTCCTGGTCGGACCTCGGTACGGCTTCCGGTCGGGAGCAGCCGAGTGGTGCCGCTCGAGCTGCGACTGCCCCGGAACCCCACGCCGACCGAGGTCTACCTCCTGCTCGACGTCTCGCCGAGCATGGAGGAGGAGCTGACTCAGCTCAAGAAGGACTTCGGCCGGTTCGTGTCCGGCGTGCAGGATGCCGGGATCGCCCTCCGGGTGGGCCTGTCCACCATCGGCATCGGTCCACGGGCCGGTGAGGCGCCGTACCCCGAGTTCGAGCCCCGGGGCCCAGGAGAGCCTCCCTACCGCAAGCCTCGGATCTACGAGCAGCTGCGGCCGCTCGGCCCACTGGACTCACAGCTGGCCGCGGCGCTCGACCGCTTGACGTTGCTGACCTGTCCCAGCAACCGCTGCGACGAGCCTGAGGAGGGCCACCTCCTCGCACTCGAGCAGATGCTCGACGGCAAGGGGATCCTGACGGAGCAGTCGACCTCCGTCGTGCCGGTCTACGCCGTTCCGCCAGGTCAAGCCGCAGGGTTCCGCAACGTGCAGGGCGTCCGCAAGGTCGCGGTGATGGCCAGCGATGACGAGTTCAACGCGCCCTACCCGACGCCGACGGGTCCGGCCGGGCGGCCGGCCTCGGAGTACGTGGAGAAGGTGGCCGCCGCCCTACGCGCACGCGACGTGAGCTTCGTGGGGCTGGCCGCCACGACCGTCGGCGGCGGTTCCAAGGCTGCAGCGGACATGAAGCGCTTCGCCGAGCTCGTGGGCACGTCGGCGCCGGCAGGTGGAGTCGACTGCGGGCAGGACATCTTCATCCCGGCCGGCGCTCCGCTCGTCTGCGACGGGGGCAGCGATGTCACAACCGTCCTCACACGCCTCGTCAAGTCCCTCGCGGACCGGCAGTCGGTGAGCCTCACCGGCCGGGGGGCGACCGAGGTCCTCGGCTTCCTCGACGGCCGGGGGCTCAAGAACCTCGACGTCACGGCACCCAACGCGGTCTCGGTCCCTGTCCGGGTCAGCTGCGTGGACCTGGCCGCCGGCACGCGTACGGCCCAGGTCGACGCATCGCTGCGCGGATTCCGCGTCGCGACGGCCACGCTCGACGTGACGTGCACGCCCGTCGCCGCGGCGCCACCGGTGCCGCCGCGGCCGGACCCCGTGCCCGCGCAGGAGGCGCCGCCCGCGCAGCCGGCCCAGCCGCCGCCTGCCCCCGCTCCCGCGCCCCCGGTGGTGCAGGCCCAGGCGCAGGCACAGGTGCAGAGCCAGGTCCAGGCCCAGGCGCAGGTCCAGCCGCTGACGGCCGCCGCGTTGCAGCAGCAGGAGGAGCTCCAGCTGGCTCTCGCCCTGCTCGCGGACGAGCGGCCGTCGCCGGGCAACGAGCTCGCGATGGTCGACCGGCGAAGGAGCGAGGAGCTGCGCGCGCTCGCCCTGCTGGCACTGAGCATGAGCGGCGCGTCCGCCCTCGGCGTCGCCCGGCTGCGCTCTCGACGGGCTGAGCAGGTGCGAGTAGTACGGAGCCGATGAACCTGATCTGCGAGCCCTGCCGGGAGCAGGAGCACGAGCGGTGCCCGGGCACGACGTGGTGCTACTGCCAGCACCGCCGACCCCGGCCGGTCGAGCCCGTCACCGGGCCGCCCGGGGAGTGAGACGCAGCGCTCTCCGGGAGCCTGCATGGATCGCGCCGCGGAGGGGGTAGGACTGGCAGGAAGCACCTGACCCCCTCGAGGAAGCAGCCCCATGCGCGTCTGGCCCGGCTCGGCCTACCCCCTCGGTGCCACCTACGACGGCACCGGCACCAACTTCGCGCTCTTCTCGGAGGTCGCCGACCGGGTCGAGCTCTGCCTGTTCGAGGAGGACGGCACGGAGACCCGGGTCGCGCTGCCCGAGCGGGACGCCTTCGTCTGGCACGGCTACCTCCCGAACGTCGGGCCCGGGCAGCGGTACGGGTACCGCGTCCACGGCCCCTACGACCCCGAGCACGGCCATCGGTGCAACCCCAGCAAGCTGCTGCTCGACCCGTACGCCAAGGCGGTCGACGGGGAGATCGACTGGGACCAGTCGTGCTTCTCCTACACCTGGGGCGACGAGGACTCCTACAACGAGGACGACTCCGGCCCGCACATGAGCAAGTCAGTGGTGATCAGCCCGTTCTTCGACTGGGACAACGACCGCAGCCCGCGCACGCCGTACGCCGAGACCGTCATCTACGAGGCTCACGTCAAGGGGCTGACGCAGACCCACCCGGACATCCCCGAGGAGGTCCGCGGCACGTGCGCCGCGCTCGCCCACCCGGTGATGCTCGAGCACTACAAGAAGATCGGCGCGAC
>SCTD01000125.1 GCA_004299215.1 Frankiales bacterium
GATGGGGTTCGCGGCGCCCGATGCCCCGCGATCCCCCACGCTACTCCACTTCCCCCCATCGTCAACGGAATCCGGGAACTGAAGTGCGGAGTGTCCCCACATCTGTGCAGGTCAGCGCGGGTGGGGCGCGGTGGGGGGCTGCCAGGGCGGGGAACCAGCTGGGGGCGCCGAGCGTCGGACCGCAGAGGCGTACGACCGCCGCTGCTCTCATCGCAGCCCCGAATCTGCGCGGTCGGCCGTGCCGGACCGGCCGTCCGGTGGGAGACTGGGCAGTCTCGCCCCAGGCTTCGCACAGGAGGACTCACCAGGTGGTACGCCGCACCCGCACGGCCCCGGCAGGTCTGGACGCGCTCCAGGAGTCCACCGCCCGCATCCGCGACAACATCGAGCAGGTCATCGAGGGCAAGACCGAGGTGGTCGACCTGGCCCTGGTCGTGCTGCTCGCCGAGGGTCACCTGCTGGTGGAGGACGTCCCGGGCGTCGGCAAGACCATGCTGGCCAAGGCGCTGGCCCGGTCCATCGACTGCACCGTGCGCCGCATCCAGTTCACCCCGGACCTGCTGCCGAGCGATGTCACCGGCGTGTCCATCTACAACCAGGACAGCCACGACTTCGAGTTCAAGCCGGGTGCGGTCTTCGCCAACCTGGTCGTCGGCGACGAGATCAACCGGGCCAGCCCCAAGACCCAGTCGGCGCTGCTCGAGGCCATGGAGGAGCGACAGGTCTCCGTCGACGGCGTGACCTACATCCTCGAGACGCCGTTCATGGTGATCGCGACGCAGAACCCGATCGAGATGGAGGGCACCTACCCGCTGCCCGAGGCCCAGCGCGACCGCTTCACCGCGCGGGCCTCGATCGGCTACCCCTCCCCCGACGCCGAGGTGCTGATGCTCGAGCACCACGGCGGGATCGAGCCGATCGAGGACCTCGAGCCGGTGGCCGACGCCCTCGAGGTGCGCAAGCTCATCGACATCGTGCGCGGCGTGCACCTGTCCGACGAGGTGAAGCGCTACGTCGTCGACCTGGTGAACGCGACGCGCTCGTCCGCCGACCTCCGCCTCGGCGCCTCCCCCCGGGCCGGCCTGCACCTGGTGCGGGCGTCGCGGGCGAAGGCCGCCCTGGCCGGCCGCGACTACGTGCTGCCGGACGACGTGCAGGAGCTGGCCGTCCCCGTGCTCGCGCACCGGCTGCTGCCCACCGCCGAGGCGCAGGTCGCCCGCCGGGCTCCCGAGGCCGTGGTCGCCGACCTGGTCGAGCGCCTGTCGCTGCCGGAGCCGGCGGCGCCCGCGCGGCGCCGGTGACACGGGGACCGGCGCGTCCGCCGCGCTCAGCGGCCTGACCACCCGCGGCCGGTGCCTGCTGGCCGCCGGGCTCGCCCTCGCGCTCAGCGCGGTGGTCCTCGGTCAGCGCGACCTGCTCCGGGCCGCGGTCTTCCTGGTGGCGCTCCCGCTCGCCGCGGTGTGGCTGGTGTCGCGGACGCGCTACCGGCTCTCCTGCACCCGGGCGCTGGACCCGCCGCGGATCGAGGCCGGTCGCCCGGCCGCGGTGCGGCTCCGGCTCGACAACGTCTCGCGGCTGCCGAGCGGCGTGCTGCTCATGGAGGACGCGCTCCCCTACTCCCTCGGCGGCCGGCCCCGGTTCGTCCTGGACAAGATCGAGCCGCGCGGCGTGCGGGAGGTGACGTACTCCGTGAGCTCGGACGTCCGCGGCCGCTTCCCGGTCGGTCCGCTGTCGGTGCGGCTGACCGACCCGTTCGGCCTGTGCGAGCTGACCCGGTCCTTCGCCAGCGCGGACGAGCTGGTGGTGACCCCGGTCGTCAGCGCGCTGCCGGCGGTGCGGCTCGGCGGCGACTGGGCCAGCGGCGGCGAGTCGATGGCGCGCTCGGTGTCGAGCAGCGGCACCGACGACGCGGCCACCCGCGAGTACCGGCACGGCGACGACCTGCGCAAGGTGCACTGGCGCTCGACCGCGCGCGTCGGCGAGCTGATGGTGCGACGCGAGGAGCAGCCCTTCCAGAGCCGGGCCACCCTGCTGCTCGACAGCCGGGCGGCGGCGCACCGCGGCGACGGACCCGGCTCGTCGTTCGAGTGGGCGGTCAGCGCGGTGGCCTCCATCGGCG